>NZ_LSJO01000627.1:0-41789 GCF_001556735.1 Sphingomonas sp. CCH9-F2
CCACATCATCGCACAGCTACGCTGGTGCGGAGGTCGTCCACGACATCACGTCACGGGTCTCGTTGATCTCGCGCGCACATCGCAGGGACATGCTGGATGTCCTGCGCTTCCTGTTCGCCGAGAACTTCGCGGTCTACGGCATCGGCAAGGTCTGGCGGCAGATGATGCGCGAGGGCTTTCTGGTCGCCCGCTGCACCATTGAGCGGCTGATGCGCGATATGGGTCTACAGGGCGTGTCCGGGACAAGCCGGTTCGCACGACGATCAGCGACAAGGCAGCGCCGTGCCCGCTGGATCACGTCAACCGCAGGTTCTACGCGCCAGCGCCGAACATGCTGTGGGTGTCGGATTTCACCTACGTCGCAACCTGGGCGGGCTTCGTCGACGCCGCCTTCGTCATAGACGTACGCCAGGCGGATCGTGGGGTGGCGGGCGAGCAGAACGGCGCATGCCAGCTTCGTCCTCGATGCCCGGGAGCAGGCTCTCCATGATCGCCGGCCGGCCCATCGCGGCGGTCTCATCCATCACAGCGACCGGGGGTCGTAATACGTGTCCATCAGGTACACCGAGCGCCTCGCCGAAGCCGGGATAGAGCCATCGGTTGACAGCGTCGGCGACAGCTAAGACAACGCTTTGGCCGAGACGATCAACGGCCTCTACAAGGCCGAGGTGATCCACAGGCGTGGACCGTGGCGCAGCTTTTCGGCCTGGGTCATCCCGCGAAGACGGGCGCGCCCGTTCTCTGAAGAACATCCGCCAGTGTGATCCGCGGGGCCAGGTCGACCAACCGGAAGCCGTTGCCTTCGGGATCCAACACCGCGATGTCGGTATAGACCCTGCCGACCACGCCCCGCCCGGTCGCCGGCAGCGTGATCCG
The DNA here is from genome assembly GCF_001556735.1 of Sphingomonas sp. CCH9-F2. Classification (NCBI taxonomy): domain Bacteria; kingdom Pseudomonadati; phylum Pseudomonadota; class Alphaproteobacteria; order Sphingomonadales; family Sphingomonadaceae; genus Sphingomonas; species Sphingomonas sp. CCH9-F2. The sequence continues at coordinate 877 of NZ_LSJO01000627.1, forward strand.
CTTGACCAGCTTGGGTGCCCCGGCCTTGGTATTGTGAAGCGTCAGCACGCGTACCTGCCGCGCGCCCGCAGCGAGGTCCATCGCACCCCCGACCGCGGGCACGCCATCGCTGCCGCTCGACCAGTTGGCGATGTCACCTTGCACGCTACCTCGAAGGCGCCCAGTACGCAGATGTCGATATGCGCGCCGCGGATCATCGCGAAACTGTCGGCGTGATGGAAGAAGGCGCCGCCAGCGACCAGGGTCACCGGCTTCTTCCCCGCGTTGATGAGTTCCATGTCCTCGTCCTCGGCGGCGGGACGCGGCCCCATCCCGAGGATGCCGTTTTCGCTGTGTAGGATGATCTCGCGATCGGGCGGGATATGGTCGGCGACGCGCTCGGGCAGGCCGATCCTGAGGTTGACGAACGCGCCCTCCGGGATGTCGGCCGCGGCGCGTGCGGCCATCTGATCCAGTGTCCAGCCGGTCACGCTGCGGCCTCCTTCCTGGCGTGGTCGAGCGCGAGCAGGGAATCCCTCTCGCTGATCGGATCGGTGATCTCCACCACACGATCGACGAAGATCGACGGCGTGACGATCGCCTCCGGATCAAGCGAACCCAGCGAGACGACCTGTCGTACCTGAACGATCGTGCGATCGGCAGCCATGGCCATCACCGCGCCGAAATTGCGCGCCGCCTTGCGGTAGACGAGGTTCCCCCAGCCGCGTCAGCTCCTCCATCGGGAAGTCGTCCGCCAGACCCCAGTCGTAAAAGACGAGGGCATAGCCGTCGGCGACACCGAACGTCGCGCCGCCAAACCAGTCGTGGTCGCCAAGGCGGCGTTCCAGTTCCTGCAACGCCTCCCACATCTTCGGACGTCCATCCTCGACCAGTTTGGCCTGCGCCGCCATGTCCGAGGTGAAGCGCAGCGGCATGCGGACCTGGCGGCGCAGGATGTGCAACGTGCTGCCGAACCACGCCATCAGCGATAGCTGGCGGCTGGCTGCGGGGGGTTCGACGGGGAGCAGCCGGGCGGCGGGTGTCGTCGTGGCGATCCGGTAGAGGATCGCGACGTTTTCGGTCAGCAGCTCGTCGTCGATGACGAGCGCGGGGACCTTGCCGGCAGGATTGACCTGCCGGTAGGCGGGCACGGAACAGTCGACGCAGGCCGCGTTCGGCAAGATCCTGCTCGATCTGGCCAAGGACGGCTCGTCGCTCGCCGATCGCATCGTCACCACCTCGCCCGACGTCGCGGTCTCGACCAATCTCGGGGCGTGGGTGAACCAGCGTGGATTGTTCCGGCGACAGCAGTTCGAGGACGTGTTCCGCCGCGCACGCATCCCGTCGGCCCAGAAGTGGGAGGGCGGGGCAGCCGGGCAGCATATCGAACTGGGCATCGCCGAGAACAACCTGTTCCTCATGCTGGCCGCCCTGGGGCTGGCGGGCGCGGTGTTCGGCGAGCGGTTGATCCCGATCGGTACCGTCTACGATCCCTTCATCGCGCGTGGCCTCGATGCGCTGAACTACGCCTGCTACCAGGATGCCCGCTTCGTGCTGGTCGCGACGCCATCGGGCGTGACGCTGGGACCGGAAGGCGGCGCGCACCAGTCGATCAACCCGCCGCTGATCGCGATGGGGCAGCCCGGCCTGCGGCATTACGAGCCTGCCTTCGTCGACGAGCTTGCCGCGCTGATGGAGGAAGCATTCCGCCTCGTGCAGGCACCCGACGGAGAGTCGGTCTATTTCCGTCTGACCACGCGCAGCGTGGCGCAGGTCGCGCGCACCGACGACGCCTGGCGGGCGGATGCGATCCGTGGCGCCTATTGGCTGAAGGTGCCCGGCGCTGCGGCGGAGGCCGCGATCGTCGTGATGGGGGCGCTCGCGACCGAGGCGCTCGCGGCATGGGAGATGATGCGCGACGACTTGCCCGGCCTGGGCCTGCTGGTCGTCACTTCCCCCGACCTGCTGCACCGCGACTGGAGCGCGGCAACCGCGGCCTGGGGCCCGGCGCGTCGGGGCTCGCACATCCAGCGGTTGCTCGGCGCCTTGCCGCCTGGCGCCGGGCTGGTCACCATGGTGGATGGTTCACCGGGTGCGCTGTCGTGGTTGGGCGGCGTCGATGGACGGCGCGTCTCCCCGCTTGGCGTCGACCGGTTCGGTCAGACCGGCGACCTGCCGGATCTCTATCGGCACCACCGCCTCGACGCCGATGCGGCGGTCGACGCGATGGCCCATCTGTTCGTGGGCTGACGCCGGTGTGCCGCACCACGTCGCCGCGGTCTCGGGGAGGCAACGGTCGCGCATCGCCTTCCCTAGGCGAAGCAGGCGATCCCGTACATCTACCTGACCATCGATGTCTGTATGGATGTACTGCCTACTCTTCGCCCGGATTTGAATGTGGCATCGGTTGCGCGCGATGTGCAGCTGATGGTCGATGATTTCATCTTCAGGGCGCTGGCGCTGATCAAGGTTGGGGGTGCAACGCGACGATCCGTACGGACGAGCCGGGGCGGACGGCACGGCCCGGGTCGACCACACGACCCAGGCCTTCGCGTCTATCGTTGCGGCAGCATCGCCATCTCGCGCTCGGCATAGCGTGCGCCCTGCACGCCGCTCATGGCGTCCGCGATCCGCGCGCGGTCCTCGGGCGTCAGCTCGATGTCGACCGCGTCGATATTGTCGTCGAGGTTGGCGATCTTGCGCGAGCCGGGAATGGGGACGATGTCGTCGCCCTGCGCCAGCACCCAGGCGAGCGCGAGTTGCGCAGGCGTCACACTCTTCTCCTCGGCGATCGCGCGCAGACGGTCGACCAGCTTCAGGTTCGCGTCGAGATTGGCCTCGTCGAATCGCGGCAGCGTGGCGCGGAAGTCGTTGGCTTCGAGATCGGCCTTGCTGCGGATCCGACCCGACAGGAAGCCGCGACCGAGCGGGCTATAGGGCACCAGGCCGATGCCGAGTTCGCGGCAGGTCGCCAGCATTTCCTTTTCAACATAGCGTTCCCAGAGCGAGTATTCGCTCTGCAGCGCGGTGATCGGATGGACCGCATGGGCGCGGCGGAGCTGGTCGGCGGTGACTTCTGACAGACCGAGGAAGCGCGCCTTGCCCGCCTTCACTAGTTCGGCCATCGCGCCGACCGACTCCTCGATCGGCGTCTTGGGGTCGGGGCGGTGCAAATAGAACAAGTCGATCACGTCGGTGCCCAGCCGCCGCAACGATCCCTCGACCGCTCGGCGGGCATTGGCGGGCGTTCCGTCGGCGCCGCGCATCCGCGCGAACCCGGTGCCGCCCTCCGGCGCGATGTCGAAGCCGAACTTGGTGGCGATCACGACCTTGTCGCGGACCTCCTTCAGCCCGCGGCCGACGATCTCCTCATTCTCATAGGGGCCATAGACTTCGGCCGTGTCGAAGAAGGTGATGCCACGGTCGACCGCATGGTGCAGCGTGGCGATCGAAGCTGCTTCGTCCTGCCCGCCATAGGCGGCAGTGAAGCCCATGCAGCCGAGACCGATCGCGGATACCTCGAGCTCGCCCAGTTTGCGTTCTTGCATCGTCGTCGCTCCTTGTTTCGATGACCGCGGCATTATTGGCTCCCGGCATTGTGCGGAGTAGATGGTGCTGATCGAACGTGCTGTTCGACCAGGTGAGACAATGGATCGCGAACGGCTGGCACGATTGAGCATCTTCGCAGCGGTCGCGAAGGCGGGCGGGTTCCGGGCGGCGGCCAGGGGGCTGCTGCTGTCGCCCTCCGCCGTCAGCCATGCGGTGGCGGAACTGGAGGCGGCGCTCGGGGTGCGGCTATTCAACCGGTCGACGCGCAGCCTGGCGCTGACCGATGCCGGGCGCGCCCTGCTCGATCGCGTCGGCCCCGCGCTCGGCGAGATCGACGCGGCGGTGGCCGATGCCCGCGACAGCGATGCGGCGCCGGCGGGACCGGTGCGGATCACGCTGACGCCCTTGTCGGCGCACGCGCTGTTCGCGCCCCATCTCGCCGCCTTCGTGGCGGCCTACCCGGGGATCACGCTCGATCTGGTGATCGACGACCGGTTCGTCGATACGGTGGCGGAGGGCTATGACCTCGGCGTGCGACTGGGCGAAACGCTGCGGCCCGACATGATCGCGACGCGGATCGGCGGGGCGCTGCGGATGGCGGCAGTGGCCTCGCCCGGCTACCTCGCGCGTCATGGGCGGCCCAGGACATTGGAAGACCTGCCCAGCCACCGCTGCCTGCATCGTCGGCTCGGCGCGGGCGTGTATCGCTGGGAAGTGACGCGCGATGGCGCGGACCTGATCCTCGATGCCCTGCCGCAAACACTGATCGTCAACGACGATGCGCTGCTGCGGCGCGCGGTGTGCGACGGGGCGGGCATCGCGTTCGTAATCGAAAGCGTCATCGCCGACGACTTGGCGGCGGGGCGACTGGTCGAACTGTTCCCCGAACATTGCCCGCCCTTTCCCGGCTTCTTCATCTATCACGCCAGCCGCCGGCAGATGCGTCCGGCGGTGCGGGCGACGATCGACTTCTTCGTCGCCGCCAACCGCGTCGATGGAGGATGAACCGCTTCACGCTCCATCGCCCAGCCGCTCGGCGAGGAAGTCGATCAGGACGCGTACGCGGGCGGGCATCGTCGAGCCCCCGACGAATAGCAGGTGAAGCGGTTCGCGGTCCTGCGGATTGAACGGTTCGAGCAACGGGACCAGCCGGCCATCGGCCAGTTCGTCCTTCACCGCGAACGTCCCGATCCGCGCGATGCCGACCCCGGCGAGCGCAAGCTGGGCGAGCGATTCTCCGTTATTGGCCTCGATCGAGCCGGTAACGTCCAGTGCCATGTCGACACCGCCGCGGCGAAAGGGCCAGCCCGGCTCCGCGCGCCGAAAGCTGAAGCTGAGGCAATTGTGTCGGAACAGGTCTTCGGGCTGCTCGGGTGTCCCGTGGCGTGCGAGATACGAGGGCGAGGCGACCACCACCCGGCCGGTCTCGCCAATGCGGCGCGCCGTCAGCGGGCTGTCGGCAAGTTGCCCGAAGCGGATCGCGACATCGGCCTGTCCGCCGAGTATGTCGACCACACGGTCGCTGAGGTTGAGATCGACGAGGATGTCGGGATAGCGGGCGGTAAATTCCGCCAGCAGCGGCACGACATAGAGGCGGCCATGGGCGAGCGAGGCGGTTAGGCGCACACGCCCACGCGGCGATGCCTGATCGGCGATGGCTTCCTCCACCTCGGTCAGGTCGGCAAGGATCCGGCGCGCAGCGCGCAGATAGGTCTGGCCTTCTGCGGTCAGCGTCAGGGTCCGCGTGGTCCGGATCAGTAGCCGCACACCCAGCCGCGCCTCGATCCGCGCGATCACCCGGCTGACCGCGGACGGTGCCAGTTGCAAGGCGCGGGCCGCCGCCGACAGGCTGCCCTGCTCCATGACGGTGACGAACACCATCATCTCACCCGATCGGCCGCTGAAATCCATTCGTGCTTCCATCGCAAAGGTGCTTGCCAGAATCACAGGCTACACAGTGCGGCTTCGGATCGCCATTCCTGCTCACGCAATGATGGAGGTCGATATGCGCTTGAATCCCTCTCTGCTCGCGCTGGCGGCGGGCGCCTTCGGTATTGGCGTCACGGAGTTCGCGCCGATGGGGATGCTGCCATCGATCGCGGCCGATCTGCACATCTCCATTCCCGTCGCCGGGTTGCTGGTCAGCGCCTATGCGATCGGGGTGGTGATCGGCGCGCCGTTGATGACGCTGACCACGGGGCGGGTGGACCGGCGGACGTTGCTTATCGCGCTGATGGGCATCTTCACGCTCGGCAACCTGCTGTCCGCGCTGGCGAGCGGCTATTGGATGCTGATGGCGGCGCGGATCGTGACCTCGTTCAACCATGGCGCCTTCTTCGGCGTGGGATCGGTGGTCGCGGCGAGTCTCGTCGCGCCCGACAAGCGCGCGGGTGCGGTTGCGGCGATGTTCACCGGGCTGACGATCGCGACGATCGGCGGCGTGCCGCTGGCAACCTGGGCGGGCGAGGTGCTGGGCTGGCGCACCGCCTTTGCCGGGATCGCAGGGGTGGGCGTCGTGGCGATGCTGTCGCTGCGGCTCGCGTTGCCGTCGCTACCGGCGGTGGAGGGCGGCGATATGCGTGCGGAACTGGGCGTGCTGACCCGCAGGCCGGTGCTGCTGGCGCTGGCGCTGACGGTGGTGGGGGCGAGCGCGATGTTCACCGTCTTCACCTATATCGTCCCGATCCTGCGCCACGAGACGCAGGCCTCGACCGGGTTCGTGACGGCAATGCTGGTGCTGTACGGGATCGGCCTGACGATCGGGAACATGGTCGGTGGCAAGCTGGCCGACCGCTCGGTCGAGCGGACGCTGGTGGGCAGCTTCATCGTGCTGGCCGCGGTGCTGGTCGTGTTCGCGGGCGTGATGCACTGGCCGGTGCCGGGCGCCATCGCCATCCTGATCTGGGGCATCGCCAGCTTTGCGATCGTGCCGCCGTTGCAGATGCGCGTGATGGAGGTGGCGGCCGAGGCACCGAACCTCGCGTCCGCCATGAACATCGGCGCGTTCAACCTCGGCAACGCGATCGGCGCGGCGCTGGGCGGTGGCGTGATCGGGGCCGGATGGGGCTATCCGGCAGTGTCGCTGGTTGGTGCCGGAATGGCCGCCGCTGCGCTGGCGATGGTGTTCGCGTTCCGTCGCGGCCGTTCTGCCGGTCGCAGCAGGGCATTCTCGCCGGTCGCACAGCACTGATCCACGCCACTTTATGGAGACTGACCATGCGCGCCATTGGATACCGTGACACCGGGACTATCGACCGGCCGGACGCGCTCGTCGAGTTCGATCGTCCCGATCCCGTCCCGACCGGCCGCGAGCTGCTGGTCGAGGTGAAGGCGGTGTCGGTCAATCCCGTCGACGTGAAGGTGCGCGGCGGCATGGTCCTCCGGCAGGACGGCGAGCGGGTGATCGGCTGGGACGCCAGCGGCATCGTCCGCGGCGTCGGGCCGGACGTGTCGCTGTTCCGCATCGGCGACGCGGTGGCCTATGCCGGGGAAATCGGACGGTCGGGTACGAATGCCGAACTGCACATCGTCGATGAACGACTGGTCGGTCCCAAGCCCGCCAGCCTCGACTGGGCGGAGGCGGCCGCGCTGCCGCTCACCAGCGTGACCGCGTGGGAGGTGCTGTTCGACCGGCTCGACGTCAATCGGCCCGTCGTCGGCGCGGCGCCCGCGATCGTCATCATCGGTGGCGCCGGCGGGGTGGGGTCGATCGCGATCCAGCTCGCGCGGCAACTGACCGACCTGACGGTAATCGCCACCGCCTCCCGCCCCGAAACACGCGCCTGGGCCATGGAGATGGGCGCGCACCATGTCTTCGACCATGCCCGGCCCCTGCCGCCGCAGGTCGAGGCGCTCGGCATCGGCGCGCCGGCGTTCGTCTTCTCGACCACCCATTCCGACCGGCATCGACTCGCCATCGCGGAGTTGATCGCTCCGGAAGGGCGGTTCGGGCTGATCGACGACCCGGAGGTGTTCGACATCGTACCGTTTAAGGCGAAGTCGGTATCGATCCACTGGGAACTGATGTTCACCCGATCGCTTCCGCCGGCGGCGGACATGGGGCGCCAGGGGCAGATTCTGGGCGAGATTGCGCGGATGGTCGATGACGGCCGCATCCGCTCCACCCTCACCGAACGGCTTTCGCCTATCGGCGTGGCAACGCTCGCCCACGCGCACCGCAAGGTCGACAGCGGCACCATGCGCGGCAAGATCGCGCTGGAGGGATGGGCGTGATCCATCCGTAGCCGAGCCGAAGCGACGCCGTCATGATGATCCCTTCATGGAACCCCGGATCGTCGGCGGTGATCGCGGCGGCGGCTGGTTCTCAGCCGGTGACGGTCGCGTCGGGCTCTCGTGATCGACGCGCGTCGGTTTGATGACGCGCAATGGCCGCTGCAGCGCTGCAGCGCCGCCATCGGGATGCGGATCGCTATCGCCGCCCCGCCTATACCGTCTCGGCGGCGCAGAAGCGGGCTAGCATATCGGGGTCGGTCAGCCGGATGCTGCCATAGCCGCGGGCGATCGCGCCCGCCGCCTCAAGTGTCGCCAGATGCACACTCGTGGTCTTGCGCGACAGGCCGCACAGTTCGGCGAGGTCCGCCTGTGACAGCGGCGCGGCGCCGTCCTCCGCGAACGGGCGCAGGCGCGCGGCGATGCGTGCGATCGGCGGCAGCGCCAGCATCTCGGCCAGGCCGTGGACGCTGGCGTCGAGCTGGGCGTAGACCAGCGTGCTGACGGCATGCCAGATCGCGGGCTGGTCCACCGCGATCCGCCCCAGCGCGCGGTCGCCGACGGTCACGACCCGGCTGGGCGGCCCGGCGCGCGCGGTGACGATGCGCGGGCCGCCGCCGTGCCGCCGTGATTGGCCGAAGGCGGTGCCGGCGCGTGCGACGCCGATCAGGACGGTCCGTTCGTCGACCACCGTCTCCAGCCGCAACAGCCCGTCGACGACCATGACGATGCCGGTATCCTCATCGCCCTGGCCGTACACCCATTGCCCCGGCGCCAGCGCGCGTGGCGACGCCGCGGCGGCGATCGCGTCGCGCAGCGCGGCGGGGAGGGGGGCGAACCAGCGGTTCGCGGCGAGGCGATCGGCCATGTCCACCCCACAATGTAACGAAGGTGGCATTTGCTGGCGAGGGGGCCTGCTACACCCGCGACAGCAATGGACGAGGAGAGAGTGGATGGCTTCAGTGACGTGGCACCCGTTGTCGGAGCATGTCGGGGTCGAGGCGCGCGACGTCGACCTGAACGCGCTGGACGACGACACGTTCGGTGCGCTGCGCGCGGCGGTCGCGGACCATGGCGTCCTGTTCATCCGCGACCAGTCGCTGACCCCCGAACAGCATATCGCCTTCGCACGCCGCTGGGGCGAGATCGACATCAACAGATACTTCCCGGCCAATGGCGGCCACCCCGAAATCGCCGAGGTACGCAAGGCGGAAAACCAGCAGACCAATATCGGCGGCGGCTGGCACACCGATCACAGTTACGATCCGGTCCCCGCGATGGGGTCGATCCTGCTGGCGCGGGAGACCCCGCCGACCGGCGGCGACACGCTGTTCGCTGGGCTTGGCGCGGCGTTCGACAGCCTGTCGGAGGGGATGAAGGCGACGCTGCGGGGCCTGCGCGCGGTGCATTCGGCGGACCATATCTACAGCGCCGACGGCATCTATGCGAAGACCGACCAGGCCGCCGACCTGAAGGGGCATGACGAACGCACCCATGCCGAACATCCGGTGGTGATCCGCCATCCGGCGACCGGGCGGGAGATATTATACGTCAATCCCGCCTTCACGCTGCACTTCGCCGGCTGGACCCGCGCGGAAAGCCTGCCGCTGCTGACCTATCTCTACCAGGTGGCGATGCAGGAGAAGTTCCACTGCCGCGTCAGCTGGGCGCCGGGTTCGATCGCGATCTGGGACAATCGTTCGACCTGGCATTGCGCGATGAACGATTACCAGGGCCACCGGCGCCTGATGCATCGCATCACGATCGCCGGCGAACCGTTGACCTGACGGGTTACAGGTTCGGACCGATGCGCGCGGGCGGGCGCGGGACGACGATCTCGCGCCCGTATTTGGTCAGCGGCTGTCCCCCGCTGACGAAATCGAACAGTCCGGCCAGCTTCTGCAGCACGCGCAGCCCGCTGACCTGCTTCTGCGTAAAGTTAGTCAGCCGGTTCAGCCGCGCCTGGAACAGCGCCTGCTGCGTGTCGAGCAGGTCGAAGACCGAGCGGTTGCCGGAGCGGAATTGCTCGCGATACAGCGTCACAACCTTTTCCGCGGCGGCGACCTGCGATTCGATCGTCGCCATCTTGTCGTTGGCGGCGGCGAGCGACTGGAAGTCGATGCGCAGATCCTGTTCGACGTTGCGGCGCACGCGATCCACCTCGTAATCCGATTCGCGCACGCGCGCCTCGATCCGGCGCATCAGCGCATAATCGGCGCCGCCGCGCAGGATGTTATAGGTGAGGGTGACGACGACGCGCGCATCCTCGTTGCGGCCGGTGCGGCCCATCACTTCGTTGCGGAGGTTCGCCTGCGCATCCAGCCCGATGCGTGGGTAGAAGGCGGCCTTCTGGCTAAGCAGCTGCTTTTCGATCGAGCGGCGGTTCTGCACCGCCTGTGCCAGTTCGGGGTTGTGATCCTCGATCATCTGGACTGCCGCATCCGCATCGGCGGGCAGCGCGGTATCTACGGGCGGCAGGTCGGTCGCGCGGCCCGGCAGGTGCCCGGTCAGGCGGCGGTAGGATTCGCGCTGCTGCTGCAACTGGCTCTGCGCGTCCAGCAGCTGCGCCTGAAGGTTGTCCTGCCGCACCTGTGCGCGGCTGACATCGGCGGCGGTGGTGAGGCCCAGGTCCTTCTGCACCTGGATCGTGCGCGACATCTTCGCCTGGGTGGCGATCTCTTCCTCGATCAGCTCGACCGTGCGCTGCTTTTCCAGCAGGCTGAGATAGGCAGCGGTCGTTTCGAACGCGATCCGCTCGATCTGTTCGCGCGTGTTCCATTCCGCGCTGGAAAAGGCGGCGCGTGCGCGCTTTATGTCATTGATCGTCGCGCCGAAGTCCCAAATGTTCTGGTGGAGCGACAGAACGCCTTCGCTACGGCGCAGCACCGTGTTGTCGGTCGCCTGATAAGGCAGGACATATTCCGGCCCGCTGGCCAGCGACAGGTCGATGCGCGGCAGATAGGCGGCGCGCGCCTCGCCGATCGCGTAGCGCGCATCGTCCTGGCGGGCGAGCGCGATCTGAATGTCCGGGTTCTTGCGCAGCAGCTCGATGATCGCGGCGCGTAGCGGCTCGTTCTCGCCCGGTCTGGCGAGCGCCGCGGGATCGGCGGGCGCGGCGATCGCGGGCGCGTCCTGTGCGGCGGCGGCGGACGGGCCGCACAACACGGCACCGGCGAGCAGCGCGGCGCCCAGGCGATGACCCGCGCGAATGCGGGCGGACGGACTGGACATGAAAACTCCCCCGGTCTTCGTGTGATCGGCAATGCGGCGGCCGCGCGTGGCGGCCGGTGCAAGAGTGGTGAGCGGCGAGATCATTCGCGCAGCGCCCCGTCGCGGATGCGGATGAACGGCCCAAGGATGTAGTCGAGGATGCTCTGGTGGCCCGAGCGGATGTCGACCTCAGCGGTCATGCCCGGCAGCACCGGCTTTTCCGGGCCGAACCGTCCGGTGTCCGCGCGCAGGCGGACGCGATAATAGAGTTCGCCCTTGGGATCCTGGATCGCGTCGGGCGAAATATCGTCGACGGTGGCGTCGAGCCCGCCGTAGATCGCCGAGTCATAGGCGGAGATCTTCGCCACCGCGGGCAGCCCCGGCCAGATGTTACCGCGATCGCGCGGCGCGACGCGCGCCTCGATCACCACCAGCTTGTCGGCGGGGACGATCTCCACCAGCGGATCGCCCGGCTTGGCGACGCCGCCGACGGTCTGCACCAGGATCTTGTTGACGTAACCGTCCATCGGCGCACGCACCTCCTCGCGGAAGTTGCGATCCTGATAGGCGTTGAGCGCCTGACCGGCCTTCGACACCTCCAGCCGCAGCGTCGCGGCTTTCTCGCGCGTGTCGGTCAGGTAGCGGGTCCATGCTTCGCCGCGCTTGGCGACGGTCTCGGACAGGTCGGCCTGCGACTTGGGGATCGAGGTCATCGCGTCGGAAATGCGCGTGCGCAGCTGTTGCAGGTCGGTCTGCTTTTCCAGCACCGCGGTTTCCGACACCGCTTCCGCCAGCAGCGCCTTTTGCAAGCGGTCGAGCTGGTTCTGCACCATCCGTTCCTCCGCGCGCAGGCTGGCGATACGCGACTGCGCGCTGCCGATCTCGGCGCGATAGCCCTGGATCTGGCGGTCGAAGACGCTCATCTGCTGCTGGATGTCGGCATGGCGCGAGCGGAAGAACGCTTCTTCCGACGCGGCGATGTCCGGCGCCAGCCGCGCAAGGTCCTTCGGCGTGGTGAAGGACGACGCGCCGGCGGCCTCCGCCTCCAGCCGGGCCAGCGCGATATGGCGCGCGGCGACGTCGGTCTGGGCGTTGTTCAGTTCGGCGCTCGACTGCTGGTTCGACAGTTTGAGCAGGACGTCGCCCTTGCGGACGCGCTGCCCCTCACGCACCAGAATCTGTTTGACGATGCCGCCTTCCAGATGCTGGACGACCTGGTTCTGCACGGACGGCAGCACCCGGCCGGCGCCGCGCGTGACCTTGTCGATCTGGAAGAAGGTGGCCCAGGCGATCGCGATCACCAGAAGGAGGCCCATCACCTTCAGCAGGCGGCGCGACGGCTCGGTGCGCACCCGCGCGCTCCACGGATGCAATCCGTCGATCGCGGTGGTGCGCGCATCGGTTTCCGAAAAGGATTGCCGGTTCTGGACTATATGCTTGAGAGCATCCGTCCAGCGAACGCTCCCTGGCATGTCGGCAGAGCTGCTCATCATCGTTCCCGTCGAAGTTACGGTCCATGTAATCGGCAGCTGTTTACGAAGTGTTATCCTTAAAAAGGCTTAAACCATCCCACGATTGTGGAGACACGCACGTGGCGGTTCAGTGGGATAACGTCGGGCGGATAGTAAAAGGCCGGATCGACAGCTTTCGCGGCAAGTCGATGGGCCAGTGGAAATCCGATGATTTCAATGGGATGCTTCTGGTTGAGGCGTTGGTCGGCGTGGCGTCTTCGGCGGGCAAGGCGATTGACGCCGCCGGGCTGACGGCGGCGCTGCCGACTGCGAACGGCGATCTCGATCCGCGATTCGCGCCGATCGCGATGACGCGGATCGACCTGGACGCACGCTGGGTGGCGCGGCCGATCCGCGAGCTGGCGCCGGTCGACCTGCCCGCGATCGTGCGGCTGCCGGACGACCGGTTCGTGGTGGTCACCGCGATGCCCGCGCCGGGCGTCGTGACGCTGGTCGACGGCGATGGCGAGCGCAGCGTGCTGCTGGAGGAATTCGCGCCCGCCGCGACCGGCGACCTGTTGATGATCGGGCATATCGATCCGGCCAACGGCAGCCTGGTCGGCGACGAGCGCGAGCGCATCCGCGCCAATCCGCGGCTCTGGCTGATCTCCAGCTTCCTGACCGAACGGCGCAACTTCATCCAGTTGCTGGGCGCGGCGCTGTTCCTGAACCTGTGCGGGTTCGCCATCCCGCTGTACATGCGCGCGATCTACGACCGCGTGGTGCCCAACCTGGCGCTGGAATCGCTGTGGGCGCTGTCGTCGGGGATCGTGCTGGTGCTGATCTTCGAATGTCTGTTCAAGCAGATCCGCTCGACCTTCATCGACGCGATCGGGCTGCGCATCGGGCAGGCGATCCAGCATCGCGCGATGTCGTCGATCCTGCAGGCGCGGATCGACAAGTCCAACTGGACCGTCGGCAGCATGATGACCGCGCTGCGCGACATCGAATCGATGGCGATGCTGGTGCCGACCGCGATCGTGACCTTCTGCATCGACATTCCGTTCTTCTTCCTGTTCCTGGCGCTGATCGCGATGATCGGCGGCTGGACGGTGATGGCGCCGGTGCTGGGCGCGCTGGCGATGCTGGCGGCGGGCGCGGTGTCCGCCTATGCGCTGAAATTCGGGGCGAAGCGCAGCAACAAGCTGCTCCAGGCGCGCAACAACCTGGTCGCCGACGTCGTCGCCAGCCTGCACACGATCAAGAGCAACCAGGCTGAGGGGCGCTTCCTGCGGCGCTGGGACAATCTGTCCGACCATGTCGGCATGACCGGCAAGGCGACGCGCGCATGGGTGGACCTACCGTCCACCGCGTCCGCGTTCATCGTGCAGGCGGTGACGGTGGTGATCGTCGTCATCAGCATCTACCAGATCCAGGCGGGCGTGATGACCGCGGGCGCGCTGATCGCGTGCAACATGCTGGCGGGACGCGCGATGGGGCCGATCTCCGCCGCGATCATGGTGGTGTCGAAAAGCTACCAGAGCCTGGGGCAGTTCGCCGCGCTGGCCGACCTGCTGGCGCTGGAGCCGGAGAGCGAGACGTCCGACGCCGCGGTGCAGGGGCGCACGTTCCATGGGCGGATCGCGTTCCAGGAAGTCGGCTACGTCTATCCCGATACCAACGTGTCGGTACTGCGCGACATCAACGTCGAGGTGAAGCCAGGCGAGAAGATCGGCATCATCGGCGCGGCCGGATCGGGCAAGTCCACGCTGCTCAAGCTGATGGGCGGGCTGATCGCGCCGGGCGCGGGGCGGGTGCTGGTCGACGGCCATGCGATCGAGCAATTCTCCGCCGCGCAGCTGCGCGAGAACATCGCCTTCGCCACGCAGGAAGCGGTGCTGTTCGACGACAGCATCTACGAGAATATCGTGCTGGGCGCGCCTAATCCCGATCCGGCGCTGCTGGAGCGTGCGGTGCACACCGCCGGCGTCCACCATTTCGCCGCGCGGTCGAAGGAAGGGCTGAGCCGATCCGTCGGCGTCGGCGGCTGCCGCCTGTCGGGCGGGCAGCGGCAGGCGGTGGTGCTGGCGCGCGCGTTCATGCGCGATCCGCGCATCCTGCTGCTGGACGAACCGACCGCGGCGATGGACGTCGACGGCGAACATGCCGTGATCCGCGGACTGCGCGAATTCGGCGCGGGCCGCACGATGATCATCGCCACACATCGGTTCGCGGTGCTCGAACTGGTCGATCGCGTCATCTGGATGGAGGACGGGCGGATCATGAGCGACCTGCCGCGCAGGGAGATGCTGGACAGCCTGCGCCAGCAGAAGGCCAAGGCGGCCTAGCCGGTTGATGAGCAAACACGGTTATCAGAACGTTAGCGAAATGTTCGTAAGAGGCGGCATGACGCTCGGGGCGGAGGCATAAGGTGGCAGGCGCATCGGAAGACGGCGAGGCAAATCACTGGCCAGCGTTTGTCGACGTGCTGACGGCCGTCATCATGGTCGTCACCTTCCTGCTCGTCATCATGAGCGCGGCGATCATGCATCTGTCCAAGCGCACCGTCGAGGTGATGCAGCAGAAGATCGAGGTGCTTCAGGACAGCCGACGCGCCGCCGAGGCTGCGCGGGCCGGAAAGGCGCCGGCGGATGGTGGCGGTACGCAGGACACCGGTGCGATCGGGCTGAAGCCGATTTCCTCCCCGCGTGACGCCGCGGCGGGTTCCTCGATCGCGCAGCTCGGCTCGCCGCTGGTGTCGGAAACGATCGTCAACGGCAAGGACAGCCTGACGATCCTGACCCGGGACACGCCCGACACACAGCGTATTCGCGTGAAGTCGGCCGAACAGCCCAAGGAAACACGCGGCGCGCAGGTCACGTCATCCTCCACCCTGCTGCGGGTCGATTTCGATGCCGATGCGATCCGCTACACCGACGAGGATGCCAAAAAGGTGCTCGACTTCCTGAAAACGTCGGTCCGGCCGGGCACGAAATATGAGGTGTGGTCGCTGGTCGCTGGGGCCGGATCGGTGTCGGAACCGATGCGCATCGCCTTCTACCGCGCCGCGACTACGCGCAACCTGCTGATCCAGGCAGGCATCAAGCCCGGCGACATCGTCACGCAGAGCCGCGTGGTCGATCCGACGTCGGGCGACGGCAACAGTGTCCGCATCGTGGTGAAGAACTGAAGGCGATCGACATGGAACGAAAGATACGCTCCGAACTCATCAAGATGATCGTCATCATGACGATCCTCCTGTCGATCGGCGCCTACGCCCACGACTTCGTCATCGCCGGCATCAAGGCGAAGGCGGCGCTGAACCTGTCGATCTTCGCGCTGTTCGGCGTCGCGGCGGGGTTGGCGTTCCGCAACGTGCTGGGGCTGCGCAACGAAGTCACCGCGCTGCACGCGTTGCAGACCGATTTCGACAGCGGCCGGCGCCGCGACGACGAACGTATCTATACGCAGCCGGCGATCATCTTCCGCGAACCCGTCCTGCTGGGGCAGGGCTACCGGCTGATTACCGAGCAATTGTCGAAGCAGGACGATTTCCAGATGCCGTCGGGCGTCGTGGAATCGCTGGTCCACAGCGTCGACCAGCGGATTGGCGACCGCAAGTCGGTGGTCGCCTATTTCGCGGGGCTGATGGTCTTCATGGGCCTGATCGGCGCGTTCATGGGGCTGATGCACACGGTCGGGTCGGTCGGCGACCTGATCGGCGGCATGGACATGTCGGGCAAGGGCGGCGACGATGCCATCGCCAAGATGATCGAGGGGATGAAGGCGCCGCTGCGCGGCATGTCGGTGGGCTTCAGCTCGTCGCTGTTCGGCCTGTCCACCTCGATGGTGCTGGGCGCGCTGGAACGGTGCATGACCACCGCGGCCAAGGCGCTGCGCGACGAATACGAACACTGGTTGTCGAACCTGGCGAAGCTGGAGACCACCGAGGCGGCCGAGGGCGATGCCGGCGGCATGGCGCGCGTGACCCAGGCGATCGAGATGGCGGGGCGCCAGCTGTCGACGCTGCACACGACCGTCGAGGACAACCGCCGGCGCGAGGCCGCGACGCAGGAGTCGCTGACCGAGCTGGGGCAGGCCATGGTGGCGCTGACCCGCACGGTCGATCGCGTCAGCGACCCCGCGCCGCTCGTCGAACCGATTGCGCGCACCGTGACCGACGTCGTGCGCCAGCAGGCGCGGCTGGTCGCCGAGATGGAATTGCTGTTCGAACAGGCGCGCGAGGATCGCGCGGTGATCCGCACGACCCTCGACGCGATCGCCCGGGCGACCGCGGCGCAGGCCGACGCTGCGCGCAGCGGCGCGGTGGTGGAGCGGCTCGACCGGCTGATCGCCGCGCAGGAAGCGGCCGCGCAGCAGGATCCAGTGGTGATCGAATGGGACGGCGGCGGTCCCGTCGACGCGCCGCGCGGTGCCCGATCGTTGCAGGAGCGGCTGCGCCAGGCGTTCACCGCCCGGCGCGACGATGTCGCGACCAGCCGCACCCAGCGGCGGATGGCGCAGCGGTTGGAGGCGCTGATCGAGCGCCAGCGACAGCTGGAGCAGGACCTGCGCAGCGAAGCCCTGCAGCTTCGGCGCGGGGCGGAAGCGGACAGCGCCGCCGCCGCCGAACTGCGCCGCGCGCTGGAGAGCGAGCGTGAGCGGCTGGCCGTCCTTGCGGAACTGGTGGGGCAGGAAGACGTGCCGGTCGACATCGATGCCGCGCTGGAACGCGCGCGGCTTCAGATGGAGCTGCTGGCCATCAAGTCCGGGCGACTGCGCGATGCGCGCGCGGCGATGACCCAGAAGACCGCGAAAGGGTGACCGAAATGCCGCTTTCCCATGACGTCGCCGCGCCCGCCGGCGCCCCCGAGATCGTCCGTGCGCCCGTCGCGGCGGGGCGTGGCCTGTTCCGGCGCAAGAAGCCGAGCCGGTACTACCGGCGCGTCGATTGCTATGCCGAAGCGTCGTTGCTGATGATCAGCAGCCGCGTGACGGTGGACGGGCGCGTACTGGACATTTCCCCCAAGGGTTGCCTGTTCCGCCCCGGACTGCGGTATCTGTTGCACCGGATGGACACGCCTATCCGCCTGACGATCGGCGACGTCGAGATCGATGGCCGGATCGTCAATACGATCACGCGCGGCTACGGCGTCGATTTCGACATGGAGATTTCGGACGAGCTGTTGCGCAGCATTGTCGACTGAATTGTCGGCCATTTCGCGCGGTCATTTCCGTTACTACTCGGAAATTGCTAGAGATTAGCATCGCAAGGATCAATTAACCACGTCTGGCTATCCTCCAACCTCGAACAGAGGTGGAAGAACCGGCGTCATGGCAGGCAACGCGACCAAATCTCCCGCAGGGCCGACGGGTGGCAAGACCGGCCCGGTCGCGCTCACGACAGCGCACGCCGTCGAAGGGGCACCTGGCGTCGATCCAGCGGTGACCGCGTCGGTGGGAGCGGAGATCAAGTCGCTGTCCGCGTTGAAGGTCGTCCAGCTCGGACCGGATGGACACGCCAAGCTCGACATCCCGTATTCGCCGTTCAAGGCGCAGATCGTCGACGTCGACATCGTGCTGGTCTTCGCCGACGGCAGCCGCATCGTCATTCCGGGCATGGCGCTGACATCCTTTTCGGGTCAGTCGGTCGCGATCGATTTCCTCGACAAGAGCTTCACCGCGTCCGACCTGATCGGCACGGTCGGCGAGATCAAGGAACAGAGCCAGCTGTTCAAGCTGAACCTGTCGTCGGAAGTCGCGGACAAGCCGGCGAAGGAAGCACCCGACGAGAAGACCAAGTCGCCCGAGGTCCAGCCGCAGGACGCCACCCAGGCGCAGGAAGCGGAGCAGAAGCAGGAGAACGAGCGGCACACGTCCGACGAACAGAGCAAGCGGCTGACCGAGAAGCTCAGCGATACGCTCGCTTCCTCCGCCCCGCCGCCCAGCCCGGCGCCGGCGCCCAGTTCGTCGACCCCGTCCGACGGCAAGAACAACGGATCGGGTTCGGGCATCGGGCTGGGCAAGCTGGTGCCCACGCTGAATTTCGAGCTGTTCAACAAGGAAGGCGTCAAGACCGCCACCGAGGGCAAGGTCAACGTCGTCACCGGATCGACCGGCGGCACCGGTTCGTCGACCAGCGTCAACTATACCGCACAGTCCGCGCGCGAGACGATCACCGGCACCGGCAGCGCCGACCGCATCTATGCCGACAGCCCCGCGCAGGCGCCGTCGGGCACGTCGCTGCGCACGCTGCACGTCAGCGCGATGGTGCCGGCCAAGGGCATCTCGCTGCTCCAGGTGCTCGTGCCTTCGCTGCCCGAAGGCTATGCGGTCGAAAATGCGAAGCTGACCGACAAGGGCTGGGTCATCACGGCTGAGCAGGGCAATATCAAGGTCGTCACCAGCTATACCGATGCCAACGGCGTCCTGGTGACCTATCCGACGAGCGAGACGCATTTCAGCTTCGACATCCAGCTGACCTATGCGCTGCCGGATGCGGGCAAGGCCCCGGCGGCGAACGGCTTCCAGTCCGAATTCTTCCTGCCCGTTGACCTGGGGCTGTCGACCGACGGCACCAATTATACCTATGCTGTCGAGGTATCGTCGCGCTTTGGCATCAAGGTGATCACCGGCGATGCGGACATGAAGGCGACCGATCCGGTCACCGGTGCGCCGATCTACGTGCTGTTTTCCAACCCGCCGGGCAATATCATCGACGCCGGTGACGGCGACGACGTGGTGATCGCGGGTGCCGGCCCCGACCAGATCGAGGGCGGCGGCGGGACCGACACGGTCAGCTACGAAATGTCCAACGTCGCGGTTACCGCGGACCTGAAGGCGGGCGCGGGCAAGGGCGGCTATGCCGAGGGCGATACCTATACCCGTGTCGAGAATCTGACCGGATCGGCGTTCAACGACACGCTGACCGGCAACGACGGCAACAATGTCATCGACGGCGGCGCGGGCGCGGACACGATCGACGGCGGCGCGGGGAGCGACACGGTTTCCTATGCCGCGGCCTTCCTGCGCGAGAAGGGCACGCCGAAGGATCCGCTGAAGGGCGTCGAGGTCCATCTGGACGGCACGGTATCGCATGGCGGCGACGCCGAGGGCGACAAGCTGACCAATGTCGAGCACGTCATCGGTTCGGATCGCAACGACGCGCTGTACGGCGCGGCGTCGGCGGACACGCTGGATGGCGGCAAGGGCGACGACCTGCTGGTCGGCGGCGGCGGCGCGGACGTGCTGAAGGGCGGCGAAGGGACTGACACCGCCAGCTATGCCGCGTCGTCGGCGGCGGTCGCCGCCTATCTGGACGGGACCGCGGGCACCGGTGCCGACGCGCAGGGCGACACGTTGTCGGGGATAGAGAATCTGGTCGGATCGGCGTTCGACGACACGCTGGTCGGCGACGATCAGGACAATGTGCTGACCGGCGGCGCCGGGGCCGACAGGATCGACGGCGGCGCCGGTATCGACAGCGCGACCTTCGCCGACAGCAAGGTCGGCGTGACCGTCTATCTCGACGGCCGCGAGGGCGCGGGCGGCGATGCGCAGGGCGATACCTATGTCCGGGTCGAGCGGCTGACCGGATCGGCCTTCGACGACCGGCTGGTCGGCGATGCGGCCGCCAATATGCTGACCGGCGGTGCGGGCGATGACGTGCTGGAGGGCGCGGGTGGCGCCGATGTGCTGGATGGCGGCGAGGGCTTCGACATTGCCAGCTACGCCGGGGCGAGCGCGGGGGTGCGCGCGGCGCTGGACGGATCGGCGATGACCGGGGATGCGGCGGGCGACAGGCTGACCGCGATCGAGGGGCTGGAAGGCTCCGCGTTCGACGACACGCTGGTCGGCGACGAGGGCGACAACCGGCTGAGCGGCGGCGCGGGCGACGACGTACTGGTCGGCGGCGGCGGCACGGACCGGCTGGACGGCGGCGACGGCGTCGACGTGGCGGACTATTCCGGGTCGCGCGCGGCGGTGACCGTCCGACTGGACGGCACGGCGGGCAGCGGCGGCGATGCGCAGGGCGATATGCTGACCCGCGTCGAGAACCTGACCGGATCGGCGTTCGACGACACGCTGTCCGGCGATGGCGGGGCGAACGTACTGAGTGGCGGGGCGGGCGACGACACGCTGGTCGGCGGCGGCGGGGCGGACGTGCTGGACGGCGGGCGCGGCCGCGACGCCGCGGACTATTCCGCGTCCGCCGCCGGCGTCACCGTCGGGCTCGACGGTCAGGCGGGGCGCGGCGGCGATGCCGAGGGCGACCGGCTGACGGGAATCGAGGAACTGCGCGGCTCGACCTTCGCCGACGTGCTGACCGGCAGCAGCGGCGATGACACGCTGCGCGGCGGGGCGGGCGACGACCTGCTGATCGGCGGACTGGGCGCGGACACGCTGGACGGTGGCGCGGGCTTCGACACCGCCGATTATTCGGACACGACCGCGGGTATCCAAGTCTATCTGGACGGGCGCGAATCGACCGGCAACGCGGCCGGCGACCATCTGGTGGCGGTCGAGCGGGTGCTGGGCGGCAGCTTCGACGACCTGCTGGTCGGTGACGCCGCCGACAATGTGCTGGCCGGCGGGGCCGGCGACGACGTGCTGGCGGGGGGCGGCGGCGCCGACACGCTGGACGGTGGCGCGGGCCGCGACGTGGCCGATTACGGCGCCTCGACCGCGGCGGTGACGGTGGACCTGTCGACGGGCATCGGCCGCGGCGGCGACGCCGAGGGTGACCGGCTGACCGGGATCGAGGATCTGCGCGGGTCGGCGGGCGATGACGTGCTGACGGGTGATGCGTCCGACAACCGGCTGTCGGGCGGGGCGGGCGCCGATATGCTGATCGGCGGCGCGGGCAACGACACCGCCGATTACGCGACCTCCGCCAGCGGGGTGACGGTCGCGCTGGACGGCACGACCGGGCGCGGCGGCGATGCGCAGGGCGATACGCTGAGCGGTATCGAAACGCTGGTCGGGTCGGCGTTCGACGACGTGCTGGGCGGCGATTCGGGCGCGAACACGCTGTCGGGTGGCGCGGGGGACGACCGGTTGTCGGGCGGCGGCGGGGCCGACCGGCTGGTCGGCGGCGCCGGCACCGACATCGCCGATTACGCCGCTTCGGGCACCGGGGTCGATATCGGGCTGGATGGCGGCACCAATCATGGCGGCGATGCCGATGGCGACGTGTTCGACGGGATCGAGGGGCTGTCGGGTTCGGCGTTCGCCGACCGGCTGCGCGGTTCGGCGGGTGCCGACGTGCTATCCGGGCAGGGCGGCGACGATCGCATCGACGGATCACTGGGCGCCGACCGGATCGACGGCGGCACCGGGTTCGACACGATCGATTACTCCGCATCGACCGCGGCGGTCAGTGTCGACCTGACGACCGGCGCCGGTGCCGGCGGCCTGGCGGGCGGCGATACCCTGGTGTCGATCGAGGAGGTGACCGCCACCGCCTTCAACGACCAGCTGCGCGGATCGGGCGCGGACGAGCTGCTGTCCGGCGGCGCGGGCGACGACCAGCTGGCGGGGCTGGGCGGCGCCGATACGCTGGACGGCGGCGCGGGCTATGACACGGCCAGCTACGCCGAATCGGGCGCGGGCGTGCAAATCGCGATGGATGGCAGCGTCGGCGCCGGTGGCGATGCCGAGGGGGACCGCCTGATCGCGATCGAGCGTGTCGTCGGTTCTGCCTTCGACGATGCGATCACCGGTACCGCTGCGGGCGACATGATCCTGGGCGGCGCGGGCGCGGACGTGCTGTCGGGCCAGGGGGGCGACGATGTACTGGAAGGCGGCAGCGGCGACGACCGGCTGCTGGGCGGCGCCGGCGTCGACACGCTGCGCGGCGGCGAGGGCAACGACACGTTGGCCGGCGGTGCCGACGCCGACGTGCTGGCCGGCGGAAGCGGGCTGGACACCGCCGACTATTCGGCATCGGCTGACGCGGTGCGCATCGACCTTAACGACGGCATCGGCCATGGCGGCGATGCCGAGGGGGATACCCTGTCCGGGATTGAGAACCTGACCGGATCGGCGGGGAACGACCGGCTGACCGGCGACGGCAATGCCAATGTCCTGACCGGCGGGGCGGGCGACGATTATCTGACCGGCGGCGCGGGCGCCGATACGCTGGCGGGCGGCACCGGCATCGACACAGCCGATTACTCGACGTCCGGATCGGGCGTATCGGTCGACCTGGCGACCGGCTTTGCGCAGTTCGGCGATGCCGAGGGCGACCGATTGTCGGGCATCGAGAATGTTATCGGCTCGGCGCACGGCGACCAGTTGCGCGCGGCCGTGACCGGGAGCATTCTGACCGGTGGCGCGGGCGACGACATGCTGGTCGCCGGGCGCGGCGCCGACGTGATCGCGGGCGGCACCGGCATCGATACCGCGAGCTTCGCCGGTTCCGCGGCGGGCGTGACCGTCAACCTGGCGACCGGGCTTGCCGATGGCGGCGACGCGACCGGCGACGTGCTGATCGGGGTGGAGAACCTGGCCGGTTCGTCATTCGACGACGTCCTGTCCGGTACCGAGGCGGGCAGCACGATCGACGGCGGTGCGGGCGACGACCGGCTGGCCGGCGGCGCCGGCGACGACACGCTGATCGGCGGCACCGACGACGACATGCTGGACGGCGGCGCGGGCGCCGACAATCTTCAGGGTGGGTCCGGCTTCGACACCGCCGACTATCACCGGTCGACCGTGGCGGTGGACGTGAACCTGGCGACGGGTGTCGGCCGGCGCGGCGATGCCGAGGGCGACCGGCTGACCGGGATCGAGGCGCTGACCGGCAGTGCGCAGGGTGACACGCTGACGGGCAATGCGGGCGCCAATACGCTGGACGGCGGCGCGGGCGACGACATGCTGGTTGGCGCCGCGGGCGCGGATATCCTGCGCGGCGGCGACGGGTTCGATACCGCCGATTACCGGGCGTCGGGGGCGGCGGTGGTCGTCAACCTGACCACCGGGGCAAATGCGGGCGGCGACGCGCTGGGCGATATCCTGGACGGGATCGAGCAGGTGCTCGGCTCCGCGTTCGACGATGTACTGACCGCTGCCGCGGGTCGGGAGACGCTGCGCGGCGGGCATGGCAACGATACGCTGGCCGGCGGCGCGGGGGCCGACGTGCTGGACGGCGGCGACGGCACCGATACCGCGGACTATTCCGCGTCGCTGGACGGGGTGCAGGTCGACCTGTCCGTCGGCCTTGCGCATTTCGGCGATGCCGAGGGCGACACGTTGGTCGAGATCGAGAACGTGACCGGTTCCGCCGAGGACGACACGCTGATCGGCGACGACGGCGACAACGTCCTGATGGGCGGGTCGGGCGACGACCTGCTGGACGGCGCGGCGGGCGACGATACGCTGCGCGGCGGCTCGGGCGACGACGTCCTGACTGGCGGCGCGGGAGCGGACATCATCCAGGGCGGCGACGGCTTCGACACCGCCGACTATTCCGGTTCGCAGGGCGGCGTGACCGTCAACCTGACCAGCCAGCGCGGCACCGGCGGCGATGCCGATGGCGACATGCTGACAGCGATCGAGGCGGTGATCGGTAGCGTGCACGATGACGTGCTGATCGGTACCGCGGGCGTCAACGCGCTGATCGGTGGCGCGGGCGATGACGTGATCCAGGGCGGCGCCGGCGGTGACGTGCTGGACGGCGGCGCGGGCAACGACACGCTCGACTATGCCACGTCCGCGACCGCGGTCAGCGTCAACCTGGCGACCGGGCTGGCGCAGGGCGGCGATGCGCAGGGCGACCTGGTCGTTCGGTTCGAGAACCTAATGGGGTCCGACTTCGACGACGTGCTGACCGGCGATGCGGGTGCCAACCGGCTGCGCGGCGGGGCGGGCGACGACCGGCTGGCCGGCGCCGCCGGGGCCGACGTGCTGGATGGCGGCGCGGGCAGCGATACCGCGGACTATGCGGCGTCGGGCGCGGCGGTGACGATCGACCTGGCGGCCGGCACGGCATCGGGCGGCGATGCGAATGGCGATACATTGGTGTCGATCGAGAATGCGATCGGTTCGGCGCATGACGATATCATCAAGGCCGCTGCCGCCGGCTCCGTGATCGCGGGCGGGGCGGGCGACGACGCCATCGCCGCCGGTGCCGGTGCGGATACGCTGGACGGCGGGCAGGGCGAGGATCGCGTCGATTATTCGGCGTCGTCCGCCGGGGTCACCGTCAATCTGGCGACGGGCAGCGGCGCGGGCGGCGATGCCGCGGGCGACCGCTACACTGCGATCGAGGACGTGACCGGCAGCGCCTTCGCCGACCGGCTGACCGGCGATGCGGGGGGCAACCGGCTGAGCGGCGGCGCGGGCGACGACGTGATCGCCGGCGGCGGCGGCGGCGACGAGATCGACGGCGGCAGCGGGTTCGACACGCTGGATTACGGCGCGTCGGTGCAGGGCGTGACGATTGATTTCGCCAGCGGCACCGGGCAGGGCGGCGACGCGCAGGGCGACAGCTTCACCGGGATCGAGGCTGTGATCGGCAGCGGATCGGCCGACCGTTTCGTCGGCGATGCGCACGCGCATGTCGTCCGCGCGCAGGGCGGCGACGATACGCTGGTGGCGGGCGCGGGTGCGGAGACGTTCGACGGCGGATCGGGCAGCGACACCGTCGATTATTCCGCGTCGACCGCCGGCGTGACGATCGACCTGGCTAGCGGCACGGCCGGCGGCGGCTTCGCGCAGGGCGACGTGCTGAGCGCCGTCGAAGGGGTGATCGGCAGCGATTTCGACGACGTGCTGACCGGATCGGCCAGCGCCAATGCGATCGCCGGCGGCGCGGGCAACGATATCGTCCGCGGCGGCGCCGGGGCGGACACGCTGGACGGCGGCGCGGGAGTCGACCTGCTCGACTATTCCACCTCGTCCAGCGGGGTGACCGTCAACCTGACCACCGGCTTGGCCGCTGGCGGCGATGCGGCGGGCGACCAGATCAGCGGGTTCGAGGATATCCTGGGGTCCGCGCAGGCCGACAGTCTGACCGGTGACGGCGGCAGCAACCGCCTGACC
The DNA here is from genome assembly GCF_001556735.1 of Sphingomonas sp. CCH9-F2. Lineage (NCBI taxonomy): Bacteria > Pseudomonadati > Pseudomonadota > Alphaproteobacteria > Sphingomonadales > Sphingomonadaceae > Sphingomonas > Sphingomonas sp. CCH9-F2. Next base: position 26,340 of record NZ_LSJO01000627.1, read on the forward strand.
GGCGGGGCGGGCGGCGACGTACTGGCCGGCCTGGGCGGTGCGGACGTGCTGGACGGCGGCGCGGGCGACGACACCGCCGATTATTCGGCATCGGGCGCGGGTGTGACCGTCGATCTGGCGACGGGCATCGGGGCCGGCGGCGACGCGGCCGGCGATACGCTGATCTCGATCGAGAAGGTGATCGGTTCCGCCTTCGCCGACCGGCTGAGCGGCGGCGCGGGCGCGGATACGCTGGTGGCGGGCGCGGGCGACGACGTGGTGCTTGGCAGCCTGGGCGCGGACAGCCTGACCGGCGGGGACGGCGTCGACACGGTCGATTACTCGGCGTCCACGCCCGGCGTCCGCGTCGACCTGGGCAGCGGTACCGGCGTCGGCGGGTTCGCCGACGGCGATACGCTGCGCGAGATCGAAAATGCGATCGGCACCGCCGGCGACGACGTGCTGGTCGGCAATGGCGGCGCCAACACGCTGACCGGCGGCGCGGGGGCGGACATGCTGGACGGCGGCGCGGGCGCCGACACGCTGGACGGCGGGCTGGGCGACGACGTGCTGCGCGGTGGTTCGGGGGCGGACGTGCTGCGCGGCGGTGCCGGGTTCGACACGATCGACTATGCAACGTCGGGAGCGGGCGTCACCATCGACCTGCAGAACGGGACCGCTGCCGGCGGCGATGCCACCGGCGATGTCATCTCCGACATCGAGCGCGCCGTCGGTTCGGCCTATGACGACCTGCTGCAGGCCGCGGCGGTCGGATCGACGCTGGAAGGCAATGCGGGCGCCGACACGCTGCGCGGCAATGTCGGGGACGACATGCTGCGCGGCGGCGACGGCGACGACCTGTTGGTAGGCAACGTCGGCGCGGACGAACTGGACGGCGGCAGCGGCGTCGACACCACCGATTATTCGGCATCGGCGCAGGGCGTGGCGGTCAATCTGGCGCTAGGCACCGGCATCGGCGGCGACGCCGATGGCGATATCCTGCGCGGGATCGAGCGAGTGATCGGCTCGGCGGCCAACGATACGCTGACCGGCGACGCGGCGGTCAACACGCTGCTGGCCGGGGCCGGCGACGACATGCTGGACGGCGGCGCGGGAGCGGACATGCTGGACGGCGGCGCGGGCAGCGATACCGCCAGCTATGCCGGATCGGCCGCGGGTGTCGCGGTCAGCCTGACCACCGGCACCGGCATGGGCGGCGATGCGCAGGGCGACACGCTGACCCGGATCGAGCATCTGGTCGGATCGGCCCTTGCCGATACGCTGACGGGCGATGCGGCGGACAACCGGCTGACCGGCGGTGCGGGCGACGACGCGCTGGCCGGGCTGGGCGGGGCGGACACGCTGGACGGCGGTGCGGGCAGCGACACGGTCGATTACTCGGCGTCGGCCACCGGCGTCACGCTGGACCTGGCGACCGGCACGGCGACGGGCGGCGATGCGCAGGGCGATACGCTGATCTCGATCGAGAACGCCATCGGTACCGCCTTCGCCGACGTGATCCAGGCGGCCGTGGCGGGCAGCACGATGCTGGGCGGCGGTGGCGACGATCGGCTGGTGGCCGGCGAGGGCGCGGACGTGCTGGACGGCGGCACCGGCACCGATATCGCCGATTATTCCGGATCGACCGCGCGGGTGACCGTCAATCTGGCCAGCGGCGTCAACAGCGGCGGCTATGCGCAGGGCGACGTACTGCGGTCGATCGAACAGGTCGTCGGCTCAGACTTCAACGACACGCTGACCGGCGACGCGAGCGCCAATATCCTGACCGCCGGCGCGGGCGACGATATGCTGGAAGGCGGCGCAGGCGCCGACCGGCTGGACGGCGGCGCGGGGATTGACACCGCCAGCTACGCCGGCGCGACCGGCGCCGTCACGGTCAGCCTGGCGACCGGGACCGGCACGGCGGGCGATGCCGCCGGCGACATGCTGGTCGATATCGAGAATCTGACGGGTTCCGCCTTCGCCGACCGGCTGACCGGCGATGCAGGCGTAAACGTCCTGACCGGCGGCGCCGGCGACGACGTGCTGGCCGGGCTGGGCGGCGCGGATGCGCTGGACGGCGGCACCGGCAGCAACACCGCCGATTACGCGGCGTCGACCGCGGCGGTGCAGGTCAATCTGAGCACGGGGTCGCTTTCCGCCAGCCAGATCATCGGCGGCACGATCCAGGCGGGCACCGGGCTGGGCGGCGACGCGCAGGGCGACACGCTGACCAATATCCAGAACCTGATCGGTTCCGCCTATGGCGACTATCTGATCGCGGGCACCGGCGGGCGGATCTCCGGCGGTGTGGGTGCCGACTTCATCGTGGCGGGTGCCGGCGCCGATGCGATTGACGGCGGTGCCGATGCCGACCTGGTCAATTATGTGCGATCGAACGCGGGCGTGACCGTAAACCTGACGCTGGGCACCGGCATCGGTGGCTTTGCGCAGGGCGACACGCTGGTGTCGGTAGAAAGCATCTACGGATCGAATTATGCCGACGTGCTGACCGGGACGGCCGGCGCCAACAACATCACCGGCGCCAACGGCGACGACACCATCGAAGGGCTGGGCGGTGCGGACACGCTGACTGCAGGCAGCGGCTTCGACACGGTCACCTATGCCGGTTCGGGCAGCGGTGTCACCGTCAACCTGACCCTGACGACGGCGCAGACGTCGGGCGGGGATGCGGCGGGCGACGTGCTGAGCGGGTTCGAGAAGCTGATCGGGTCGGCCTATGCCGACCGGCTGATCGCGGCGACGACGGGCAGCACGCTGGTCGGCGGCGCGGGCAATGACGTGCTGGTCGCCGGAGCGGGGGCCGACGTGATCGAAGGCGGACTGGACAATGACGCGGTCGATTACGCCGCGTCGACCGCCGGCGTCGTCGTCAACCTGGCGACTGGCGTCCTATCGGGCGGCTATGCGCAGGGCGACCACCTGACCGGCATCGAGAATGCGATCGGTTCCGCTTATGCCGATCAACTGACGGGCGACGGCGGGGCGAACGTCCTGACCGGCGGCGCGGGCGACGACGTGCTGGACGGCGGCGCGGGCGCCGATACGGTGGACGGCGGCGCCGGGATCGACACCGCGGACTATTCCGCCTCGATCGGCGCGGTCGCGGTCAATCTGACGACAGGGATCGGTTCGGGCGGCAATGCCGATGGCGACGTGCTGGTCGCGATCGAGAACCTGACCGGCGGCGTGGGGAACGACGCGCTGACCGGCAGCGCGGCGGCGAACCTGCTGCGCGGCGGCGCGGGCGACGACGTGCTGGCCGGGCTGGGCGGGGCGGACACGATCGACGGCGGGTCGGGCAACAACACCGCCGATTACGGCGCATCCGGTTCCGCCGTCTACGTCGACCTGGCGTCCTTCGCGATCGCGACGCCGGCGGGATCGGTAACCGGCGCGATGGCGCGCGGCGGCGATGCCGAGGGTGACGTGCTGAGCAACATCCAGAACGTCATTGGTTCGGCCTATGACGACATTCTGGCGGCGTCCTCCACAGGCGGGAAGCTTTCGGGCGGCGCGGGCGACGACGATCTCGTCGCCAATGCCGGTGCCGATCGGTTCGACGGCGGTGCGGGCACAGGCGACGTCGTCAACTACGTCATGAGCAATACCGCCGTGACCGTGAACCTGACCACCGGGCTGGGTTCGGGCGGGTTTGCCGAGGGCGATACCTATGTCGCGGTCGAGGGCGTCTATGGGTCGACCGCCGATGACCTGCTGATCGGCGATAGCGGGGCGAACCTCATCAAGGGCAATGGCGGCAACGACGTCATCGAGGGCAAGGGCGGCGCCGACCGGCTGGAAGGCGGCGCCGGCACCGACACCGCTTCCTATGCCGGTTCGAACGCGGGCGTGACGGTCGACCTGGCGCTGGCGACGGCGCAGCAGTCCGCGGGGGATGCGTCGGGCGACATATTGTCCGAATTCGAGAACGTTCTGGGTTCGGCCCTGAACGACACGCTGACCGGCGATGCGAACGCCAACGTCCTGACGGGCGGCGCGGGCAATGACGTGCTGCAGGGCGGGGGCGGGGCCGATACACTGGACGGAGGCGCCGGCGCCGATACCGCCAGCTATGCCGCATCGAGCGACGCGGTGACGGTCGACCTGCGCGTCACGACGGCGCAGACATCCACTGGCGATGCCTCGGGCGACCTGCTGGTCGAGATCGAGAATCTGACGGGTTCGGCGTTCGGCGATGTGCTGATCGGTGATGCCGGCGACAACGCGCTGGCCGGTGGCGACGGCGACGACATGCTGGACGGGCTGGAGGGCGCGGACACGATCGACGGCGGTGCGGGGATCGACACCGTCAGCTATGCCGGGTCGCAGGGCGCGGTCGCGGTCAACCTTACCACCAACGTCAATACCGGCGAGGATGCCGGAGGCGACCTGCTGTCCAATGTCGAAAATGTAACCGGTTCGGCCTTCGACGACGTGCTGACCGGCGATGCCGCTGCCAACACGCTGCTGGGCGGCGACGGTGACGACGTGCTGGCGGGCATGGCGGGCGCGGACGTGATCGACGGCGGCGCGGGCAACAACACCGCCGACTATTCGGCGTCGGGTGCGGGCGTGGCGGTCAACATCAACGCTTCCTGGGTGGGGTCGCCGCCGGTCAGCACTGGCCCCGCCCTCACGGTCAATCCCAACAGCGGCGTGGGCGGGGATGCCGAGGGCGATACGCTGACCAATATCCGCAACGTCATCGGATCGGCGTTCAACGACTATCTCTATGCCAACGACACCGGCGGCCGGCTGGATGCCGGCGCCGGCGACGACTATCTGGTCGCCGGCAGCGGCGCGGACAATCTGGTCGGCGGTGCGGGCAGCGATACCGTTTCCTATGGCCGTTCGAACGCGGCGGTGACGATCAATCTGGCGACCGGCGCGGTATCCGGCGGGTTCGCCGCGGGCGACGTGCTGACCGGGATCGAGAACGTCAACGGATCGAACCTCAACGACGTCCTGACGGGCGACGCCAACGCGAACACCATCAAGGGTTCGACCGGCAACGACATCATCGACGGCGGTGCCGGCAACGACACGCTCGATGGTGGCGACAATAACGACACGGTCAGCTACGCCAGCGCCACGAGCGGCATACGCACCATCGTCAATTACTACGTCACCGTATCGAACGTCCGCACCTATAGTGTGGTGAATACAGTCGGCGCCGGGTCGGATATCACGTCCAATTTCGAAACCGTGATCGGTTCCGGCTTCAGCGACATCCTCAAGGGCTGGGCTTCGCTCGCCAATTTCAATGCCGGTGCCGGCAACGACCTGATCGTCGCCAATTTCAACTCCGGGACGATGGACGGCGGTTCAGGGATCGACACGGTCACTTATCAGGAAACGAACGGGTGGGGCGGCGTGACCGTCGATCTGGCCGTCAATGCGAACTCGTCCACCAAGGCATGGGGCGGCGGGTCCACCAACGACACCATTACCAACGTCGAGAATGTCGTCGGGAGCATCGCCAGCGACTATCTCGCCGGGGACAGCGGCGCGAACGCCCTGGACGGCGGCGTCGGAGACGACCTGCTGTTCGGCGCGGCTGGCAACGACGTGCTGTATGGCGGCGCGGGAGACGACACGCTGACGGGCGGGACCGGCGCGGATGCGCTGATCGGTGGTGCGGGCGTAGACACGGCAAGCTGGGCCGGATCGGGCGCGGGCGTGAATGCCAATCTGGCCACGGGTGTCGCTTATGGCGGGGACGCCGGGGTGCAAGGCGCCAGCGCGGTCTATGGCAACGCCAGCCTCATCGCGGGCTGGAGCTTTTCTGAAGGAAGCGGCGCCACTTCCACCGCGATTAGCGGGGCGCAGCGCGTCACCCTGAACGACGCCGGCTGGGTGGCCGATGGCCATGGCGGCTCGGCGCTCGATTTCACCGGCACATCGACCAGCATGGCCACCGTCGGCGCGCTCACGTTCGGCGAAAGCTTCACTGTTGTGGCGAAGGTCAACTTCGATCGCGCAGCAGGGGTGAACGAGGGGATCTTCCGCTTCGGCGCCGGCACATCGAGCAGCAGCGCAGGACAGATCTTCCTGTCGCGCACCAGCAGCGGCGCTCTGTTCTTCGAGGTGCGCGACGGCACGACGGCGATGACCCAGGGGGTTCAGACCGCTGGGGGGCTCACCGCGGCGGAGACCTGGTACGACGTCGCGGTCACCTATCAGGCCGGTCGGATGATCATCTATCTGAACGGGGAGCTCGTCGCGTCCGCCGACAATGTCGCCACGCTGACCAACCGGAACTACACCGACAACTACCTCGGTCGCGATTATGCTTCCACGCGCGCGCTGGACGGAAAGATCGACGATTTCGCCGTCTTCAGTTCGGCGCTGACCCAGGCCGAGATTCAGCAGCTGGCAACACAGGCCAGGGGGCTGGAGGGTTCCGGGCTGGTGGCGGATACGTTGTCGGGTATCGAGAATCTGACCGGTTCCGATCATGCCGATACGCTGACCGGCGATGCCGGGGAAAACCGGCTCGACGGCGGACGAGGCAATGACACGCTGTCCGGCGGTGCGGGCGACGACGTGCTGATCGGGGGCGCGGGCGCGGACCGGCTGGACGGCGGCGCGGGAACGGACGTGGCCTCTTATGCCCTGTCCGCGACGGCGGTGACGATCAATCTGGGCAACGGCACCGCGACCGGGGGCGATGCGCAGGGCGATACGCTGACCGGTGTCGAGAATATCATCGGATCAATCGGCCATGACGTGCTGACCGGCGACGTCGCCGACAACCTGCTGGTCGGCGGTCTGGGCAATGACGTGATCGCGGGAGGCGACGGCGGCGACGTCATCTATGGTGATGCGGCCGGCGCGAATGACCTGCGGAACCTGATCACGTTCGGCAATGCGACCAACCTGTTGGTGAACGGAGGTTTCGACGCCTACACCGGGATCGGGCGGAACGGCACCGGAAGCCCTGCGACCGGCAATGCGACCACCGGCTGGCAGACGGCGACCGGACAGCTGCAGATCTTCAACGGGGTGGTGCTTGCGGACGGGACGTCACTGAATCAGTCGGTACGCATGTCGGGCGGCATAACGAACGACATCTGGCAGAATGTCACGACGGTCGCGGACGCGAACTACGTCATCAAGTTCGATCTCGGCAACTGGAGCGCCACCGACCAGGGCCCGTTGCAGGTTCTGTTCAACGGGACGGTGATCGACACGATCAGTTCCGGCGGTACGACCAATTCGTGGACCAGCTATGCCTATACGGTGACCGGGACGGGCGGAAGCGACCGGATCGAATTCATCCATAACGGCAATGGCGTCGCGCTCGACAAGGTCGTCTTCGCGGAAGCAGGCGGCAACGACACGCTGTCCGGCGGGGTCGGTGACGACACGATCGACGGCGGTTTCGGCAACGACGAGATCGACGGGGGCGACGGCAACGACATGGTCGTTGGCGGAACCGGTGCGGACAGGCTGGACGGCGGTGGCGGCGACGACATCATCAGCGGCGACACGAACGCCTTCGGCTCGACCGGGGTGGACACGTTCGATTCCAATCCGTCCGGCTGGCAGGGGCTAAGCGCGGCCACACCGCCGTTCACGACCCTTTCGAACGGCGCGACCGTGCTCGGTCCGATCCCAGGATCGGGCAGCAGCATCAATTTCTCGCAGCAGATCAGCAAAAGCTACGATCTGGTCGATCCGGTCGCGGCCACGACGACCGTCAGCTTCGACCTCTACCTGCTCGATTCATTCGATGCGAACGAAGGCGTCCACGTCTACGTCAATGGCGTCGTCGCCATGACGTTGATCGCGGCACGCTCCTACAGCGGCGTTTCTTCGCTGAACGACATCGTCATCACGCCCGCGAGCGGCACGACCTATACCGCCAGCCTGGCACAGGGCGTCTATTCGGCCACGTGGAGCGGGGTGGACAGCAAGCTGACGCTGACCATGACGGTGCCCACACCGGCCGATGGCGTGCTGACGCTCGGCTTCGGATCGAACCTGAACGAATCGGTCGCCAACGAAAGCTATGCGATCGACAATGTGAACGTGCCGGGTCGCGAGACCGATGTCGGCGCGCCGGGCGGTAACGATATCATCCGGGGCGGCGCGGGCAACGACCAGATCGACGGCGGCGCCGGTAGCGACACCGCAATCCTTGCGGGCAATCGCAGCGCCTATACCGTCGGCTACGACGGGCAGTCGCGAACCTATACGATCGACGGGCCGGACGGGCACGATACCGTCCGCAACGTCGAGAAGTTCCAGTTCGACGACGGCACGCTGACCGCGGCCCGGCTGATGACCGGGATGACCATCCAGCCGGCGGGTACGATCGCGGAGAACAGCGCCGGCGGCAGCATCGCCGCGACGCTGGCGCTGGCCGATGGCGGCGCGGCGACCTATGCCATCACCGGGGGCGCGCACGCATCGTTGTTCGCGATCTCCGGTGATCAGCTCCTGCTCGCGAACGGGACGGCGCTGGACTACGAAGCGGGTGCGACGCGCACGGTGCAGGTCACCGCGACGGCCGCGGATGGCTCGACCCATATCCAGACGATCACCGTCAACGTCACCAACGTCAACGAAGCCCCGGCGATCACCTCCGCGGCGTCGCTGGCGCGGGGTGAGAACGGTACCGCGATCGGCACGCTGACCGCCGTCGATCCCGATGCGGACACGACGCTGTCCTGGTCGATCGCGGGCGGCGCGGATGCGACGAAGTTCGTCATCGGCGCGAACGGCGCGCTGTCGTTCGCGACCGCGCCCGATTACGAACACCCCACCGATGCCGGTGGCGACAATGTCTACAACGTCACCGTGCAGGTGTCGGACGGCACCAATGTGACGACACAGAACCTGGCCGTCGCGGTGTCGAACGTCAACGAAGCGCCGACGCTGGCGCTGACGGGGGCGGGCACCATCAACGAAAATGCGGTCGCGGCAACCGTCGCCACCTTCGCGGCGGGCGATCCGGATGGCGGCGACACGCTGACCTATACGCTGGGCGGGGCCGATGCGGCGCTGTTTGTCGTCGATGGCGGCACGGTGCGCCTGCGCGACGGCGTCAGCCTTGACTATGAACAGGCTGCTACGCGCAACGTCACGCTGACGGTCACCGATGCGCAGGGCCTGTCGCAGACGCGCGCGCTGACAGTCAACGTCGCCAATGTGGACGAAGCACCGGCGTTCACCTCACCGGCGAGCGTGTCGGTGGGGGAAAACGGCACCGCCGTCGTCACCGTTCGCGCGGCCGACCCGGACGCCGGCGCGACCGTCAGCTATTCGATCTCCGGCGCGGATGCGTCGCTGTTCACGATCGACAGCGCCACCGGCGTGCTTCGCTTTGCCGCGGCACCCAATTTCGAGGCGCCGGGCGATAACGGCGGCGACAACGTCTACAATCTGGTGGTCAGCGCCAGTGACGGGACGAACACCGTCAACCAGGCGATGGCGGTGACGGTGACCAACGTCAACGAAGCGCCGGTGCTGGCGGTCGCGTCGTCCTATACCATTGCGGAAAACGGCACCGCGGTCGGCACCGCCACCGCGAGCGACGTGGATGCGGGCACGACGCTGACCTATTCGATCGCGGGCGCGGATGCGTCGCTGTTCACCATCGACAGCGCGACCGGGGCGATCGCGTTCCGCAATGCGCCGAACTATGATGCGCCGGCGGGTCAGGGGCAGGATAACGTCTACGACCTGACCGTGTCGGTCAGCGACGGCGCGATCACCACGTCGCGTGCGACCAGCGTGACGGTGACCAACGTCGACGAGGCGCCGGTGTTCGCCTCCCCCGCGGCGGTGTCGGTGGCGGAGAATGGTGCGGGCGTCGTCACCGTGCGCGCCAGCGATCAGGACGCCGGCACGACGCTGAGCTATTCGATCTCGGGCACCGATGCTTCGCTGTTCACGATCGACAGCGCCACCGGCGTGCTGCGCTTCGTCGCGGCGCCGGATTTCGAGGGGCCGGGCGATAACGGCGCGGACAACGTCTACGATCTGGTCGTCAGCGCCAGCGACGGCACCAATACCGTTACCCAGGCGATGGCGGTCACCGTCACCAACGTCAACGAAGCGCCGGTGCTGGCGCTGTCGGGTGTCGGCACGATCATGGAGAATGCCGTCGCCGCGACGGTCGCGAACTTCACGGCGAGCGATGTCGATGCCGGCGACACGCTGACCTACACGCTGGGCGGGGCCGATGCAGCGCTGTTCGTGGTCGACGGCAACAGCGTGCGGCTAAAGAACGGGGTGAGCCTGGACTATGAAGCCGCGCAGACCCGTGCGCTGACGCTGACCGTGACCGATGCGCACGGCGCATCGCAGACGCAGGCGCTGACGATCAACGTCGGCAACGTCAACGAAGCGCCGACGATCGCGACCGCCGCGGCGCTTTCGCGCGCGGAGAACGGTACGGCGGTGGCGACGCTGTCCGCGAGCGATCCGGATGCAGGAACCACGCTGACCTGGTCGATCAGCGGCGGGGCGGATGCGGCGCGGTTTGCCGTCGATCCCGCCACCGGCGTGCTCGCCTTCTTGTCGGCGCCGGACCATGAAGCGCCCGCCGACGCCGACGGCAACAATGCCTATCAGGTGACGGTGACCGTCAGCGACGGGACCAACAGCGTCGACAAGGCGCTGACCGTGACCGTCGGCAACGTCAACGAGGCGGCGGTGTTCACGTCCGCCACCACCGCGACGGTGGTCGAGGGTGCGACGGCGGTGCTGACCGCGGCGGCGACCGATCCGGAGGGGCAGACGCTGCAATATGGCGTGTCGGGCACCGATGCGGCGCTGTTCACGATCGACAGCGCGACCGGCGCATTGCGTTTCGTCACCGCCCCCAGCTACGACAATCCGTCGGACCAGGGGCACGACAACCGCTACAATGTCGTCGTCACGGCCAGCGATGGCACGAACACCACGCAGGAGGCGGTGACGATCGATGTCACCCGCGACCAGCGACCGCCCGCGATCACCTCCGCCGCGACGGCGACGATCAACGAAAACAGCAATGCGGTGATGACCGCGACGGCGAGCGACCCGAACAGCGGCGATACGGTCAGCTGGTCGATCGCGGGCGGCGCCGATGCCGCGCGCTTCGCGATCGATGCAAACACCGGCGCGTTGTCGTTCGTGTCCGCCCCCGACCGCGAGGCGTCGGCCGATAGCGGGGCGAACAACGTCTATGACGTGATCCTGCGTGCCACCGACCAGACCGGCCTGTCGTCGGACAAGGCGGTCGCCGTGACCGTCGCCGACGTCGACGAGGCGGCGGCCTTCCAGGGTGGCAGCGCGCTGACCGTCGCGGAAAACAGCCAGGCGGTGGCCACCATCTCCGCGCTGGACCCCGAACGGGCGGCGGTAACCTATTCGATCACCGGCGGCGCGGATGCGAACCGCTTCGCGATCGACAGCAACACCGGCGCGCTGTCGCTGGTCGCGGCGCAGGATTACGAGACGGTCGGCGCGGGCAATTTCCAGGTGACGATCGGCGCGTCCGACGGCACGCAGACCGCGACCCGGGCCTTCACCGTCACCGTCACCAACGTGAACGAGGCGCCGGTGCTGGCGCCGACCGCCAGCGTCGCGATCGACGAAAATCAGACCGCGGTCACGACGATCGCGGCGACCGATCCCGATGCGGGTCAGACGCTGGTCTATGCCATCGTGGGCGGCGCGGACGGCGGCCGCTTCACGATCGATGCGGCGACGGGGCAATTGTCGTTCCGTTCCGCCCCCGACTATGAATCGGGGCAGACCAGCTATCAGGTGCAGGTGCTGGCATCGGACGGCTCGTTGGCGACCACGCAGATGGTGACCGTCACCGTCCGCAATGTCGATGAGGCGCCGCGCATCACCGCGCCGTCCGCCGTGACCGTGGCGGAAAACGGCTCCACCGTGATGACCGTCACCGCCAGTGACCCGGAAGGGGCGGCGCTGACCTATTCGGTCACCGGGGGCGCGGATGCGAACCGCTTCGCGATCTCGGCGGCGGGCGTCCTGTCGTTCGTCAGCGCGCCCGATTACGAAAGCGGCAACCGCACCAACCAGGTGCAGGTGAGCGTTTCCGACGGCACCAATACCAGCGTCCAGACGATCCAGGTATCGGTCAGCGACGTCAACGAGGCGCCGATCGTCACCACCGCCGCCTTCTCGATCAACGAAAATGCGACCGCGGCGGGCACGGTGCAGGCCAGCGACCCGGAGGGCGCGACGCTGGTCTATGCCATCGCCGGCGGCACCGATGCGACCTTGTTCAACATCGATTCGGCGACCGGGGCGCTCAGTTTCCGTGCGGCACCGGATTTCGAGACGCCGGCCGATGCCGGACGCGATAATGTCTACGACCTCAACGTGCTGGTGTCCGACGGCACGCTGGTGACGATGCAGGCGACGACGGTCAGCGTGCTGGACGTGGTGGGCGAGGTGCTGACCGGCACCGGCGGCGCTGACCGGCTGGTCGGCGGCGCGGGTGCGGACACGTTGTCGGGCATGGGCGGCGACGACATGCTGATCGGGGGCGCGGGCGCCGACACGCTGCACGGTGACTCGGGGATCGACACGGTCGACTATTCCGGTTCGTCGGCGGCGGTGATCGTCCATCTTGACGGATCGGCCAACAGTGGCGGCGATGCGCAGGGCGATACAATCGACGGAGTCGAACAGGTGATCGGCTCGGCGCATGCCGATTCGATCTTCGGCGATGCGCTGGCCAATGCGCTGAGCGGCGGGGGCGGCGACGACGACCTGCACGGCGCGGGCGGCAACGACTGGCTGATGGGCGGCCTGGGCGCGGACACGCTGGACGGCGGGGCGGGCGACGATACCGTCAGCTATGCCGATGCGACCGCCGGCATATCGCTTGACCTGTCGAGCGCCACCGGATCGGGCACCGGCGGCGAGGCGAACGGCGATACGCTGACCGGGGTCGAACATGTGCTGGGCAGCGCGTTCGACGACCAGATCCTGCTGAACGTCGACGCCGGGATCAGCTTCGACGGGCTGGGCGGGCATGACACGGTGACGCTGACCGATGTCGGCCGGACGATCACCGCCAGCGACCTGTCGGGGCTGAGCCATGTCGAGGAGATCTCGTTCACCGGCAACAACGTCCAGGCGAACATGACGATCGACGCCGATTTCATCCGCAACATGGCGGGTCAGGGCAATGATTCGGTCCTGACCATCACCAAGGATGCGAACGATACGATCAACGTCGCGGCCGGCGCCGAGGTGGTCCACACCGGCAATACCTGGGAATTCTACAGCGATTCCAGCCACACGGTGAAGATCGCGACGCTGGCGATGACCGGCTGATCCCCGCCGGCCATCGTGGCGGCTACGACGCCGTGGGCGAAACCGGGGCGGGGGCGGCGCGCGAGATGGCGAGCGCGTCCGGATCGTCGATCAGGTCGCGCACCGCCGCCACGTCGCCCTGGTCGACCACGCCGAACACCGGCGTCGCGGCGCGGCGCCGATCGGTGAGGCGCAGCTGTTCGGTGGCATAGCGGTTCACCGTCGCCACCACCTCGGATAGCGGCTCGCCGCGGAACACCAGCTTGCCGCGCGTCCAGGCGGTGATCGTCTCGGGATCGGCGGCGACCGACTGGCTGATGAAGCCGACGTCCTGCCCGTCGCGCCGCGCGGTGCCGAATGCCACCCGCTCCCCGCGGGAGGCGAGCTTGACGATCGGCTCGGCCGCCCCCGGCCCGGTATCGCGCAGCGCGATGCGGATCGTCCCGTCCACCACCGCCACCGACGCATCGCCCGCGCGCAGCGCCACGTCGAATGCGGTGCCGACCGCGCGCACCTCGCCATGCGGGGTCGCCACCACGAACGGGCGGGCGGTGTCGTGCGCGACCTGGAACAGGGCTTCTCCCGCGATCAGCCGCAGGTCGCGGCGCGTCGGCGTCAGGCGCACCGCGACCCGGCTGTCGGCGGCCAGCGTGACCGTCGACCCGTCCGCCAGCCGCACGACGCGGCGCTCGGCGTGGCCGGCGGCATATTCGGTTGCGGCCGGCGCGGCGGTGGTGCCGGCACCGGTGTAGAGTTGGCGCCCCCCGACGGTGAGCGCGAGCGCGGCCGCCGCGGCGGTCAACGCCATCCGCCATCCGCGGCGGAGCGGCGGGGTGGCCCCGTCCTCGACAGCGGGCGCATCCTGCCGGCCCAGCCACTCCCAGAAGGCTTCCGCTTCGGCGCGGTCGTCGGGGTGCAGGTCGGCGCCGCGCCCGTCGTGCAGCGCGTCGAACACTGCCTCGGCACGCAGGCCCAGCGGCGCGGGCGGGCGCGATGATGGGCCGGTCATGCGCCGCGCTCCATCAGATGGTGGAGCCGGCGATAGAGGTGCGCGGTCGCCTTCGTCAGGTGTTTCTGCACCATGCGCGGGCTGATCCCCAGATCGCGGGCGATCTCGCCCGTGCTGCGTTCCTCGAACCGACGCAGGACGAAGACGTCGCGCACGCGCGGCGACAGTTCGGCCAGCGCATCGGCCAGCGCGGCGCGCACGTCGGCGGCACGGCGGCGTTCCTCCTGCTCGGCGGCGACGGCGGGGTGGTGTTCCTCCGCCAGCGGGACGGTCGGCAGGTTGCGGCGGTGCCGGTCGGCGATCAGGTTGGCGGCGATGCGGAACAGATAGGCCTGCGGCGTTTCCACCTCGCGCTCGCGCACGCTCGACATCAGACGGGCGCAGGCTTCCTGCACCAGGTCGTCGACCTCGTGCGGGTCGGCCACGCGGCGCGCGACGAACGCACGCAGCGCGGCGCGATAGGTGGCAAGCGTCCCGTCGCTCCACGCCGGTGCCGCCCCGCCGCCGGCCGCCGGCGCGTCACCCGGTCCGGGCACGCTGTCGTGTCTCATGCGATGGTCACCCCCGCGGACATGACGCGAAAGCGCGGCGAATGCGAACGGGTAATGGAGTGGGCGCAAAAAAATTATCCGCGCGGCGGTTCGCGATCGCCAAATCGTGCGTCATCTTCACGGAGGACAGGTGCAGGGAGCCTGTCGACGGTCGGGGGACCCAATGAAGAAGACGATGCATTTCCTGTCGCTGTCCGCGTGCGCCGTGGCGCTGGCCACACCCGCCCAGGCGGCATCCGGCGACCGCGCGGTGGCGGTCGACGTGGCGGCGGGGCGGCTGGACAGCGCGCTGTTGCAGGTGGCGCAGCAGACGGGAGTGCAGCTGGTCTTTACCGACCCTGCGATCGGCACGAAGACAGCGCCGCGGCTGGCCGGCCGTTTCACCACCGGCGGTGCGCTCGACCGGCTGCTGGCGAACAGCGGCTATACGTGGCGCTACACCGGGCCGAACCGTATCCGCGTGATCGCGCAGCCGGCCGCCGCCGCGCTGCGTCCCGCCGCGCTGGTGCAGGCCGCGCCGCCCGCGTCGGACGAAGGGCGGGTTGTCCCGTCGAACGAACAGGTCGAGGCGGTGCTGGCGGCGGATGACGCTGGCAC
>NZ_LSJO01000628.1:0-12109 GCF_001556735.1 Sphingomonas sp. CCH9-F2
GAGCCGCTGGTGATGCTGACCGCCTATACCGTGCGCATGGCGCAGTTGATGGACCCGCATTGCGACCTGCTGCTGGTCGGCGACAGCCTGGGGCAGGTGATCTACGGCCTGCCGTCCACGGTGCCCGTCACGCTGGAGATGATGGCCGCACATGCCGCGGCGGTCGTGCGCGGCAGCTATCACGCGGTCGTCGTCGTCGACATGCCGTTCGGCAGCTACGAAGGCTCGCCGCAGCAGGCATTCGACAGCGCCGCCTATCTGATGAAGCAGAGCGGCGCGGCGGCGGTGAAGCTGGAGGGCGGGGTGGCGATGGCGCCGACCGTCGCCTTCCTCTCCGAACGCGGCATCCCGGTGATGGGTCATGTCGGGCTGACGCCGCAGGCGGTCAACGCGCTGGGCGGCTATGGCGCGCGGGGTCGCAGCCAGGCGGAGGCGGACAAGATCGTCGGCGATGCACGCGCGGTGGCGGAGGCGGGCGCCTTCGCCGTGGTGATCGAGGGCGTGGTGGAGCCGATCGCGATTGAGATCACGAAGGCGGTGACGGTGCCCACGATCGGCATCGGCGCGTCCGCGCAGTGCGACGGGCAGGTGCTGGTCGCGGAGGACATGCTGGGCCTGTTCGAGCGCGTGCCGCGATTCGTGAAACGCTACGGCGACATGGCCGCCTTCGTCGCCGAACGCGCGGAGGCCTATGCCGCCGAGGTGCGGTCGCGGGCCTTCCCCACCGACGAGCAGACCTATGCCCCGCGATGACGCGCGCCGCCGTAACGCTTCCCCTGTTGCGCAAGGCCCGCTAAGGCGCAGCGGTTTCCCCCTCTCTTTCGCGGAGTGACCGGTGGCTTTGACGCCCCAGAACAATGAAGCGTTCGTGCGTGAAGTCGACGAGGAGCTGCGCCGCGATCAGGCGCTGCACGTCTGGCGTACCTATGGCCGCGCGATCATCGCGGGCATCGTGCTGGTGCTGGCTGCCTTTGCCGGCTTCCTGTTCTGGCAGCATCGCCAGCATCAGGACGCCGAACGTGAGGGCGAGACCCTGCAAAAGGCGTATGACGACCTGGCGGCGCAGGATACCAAGGCCGCGGCCGCCCCGCTGGCGCAACTCGCTGCGTCGAAGCGCGACGGCTATCGCGTGCTCGCGATCTTCAGCCAGGCCGACGTCCTGCTCCAGAACCAGGACCTGCGCGGCGCGGCGGCGAAATTCGCCGCGGTTGCGGGCGACGCCTCGGTGGCGCAGCCGTTCCGCGATCTGGCGCTGATCCGCCAGACGTCGGCGGAATTCGACACGCTCAAGCCCGATGTGGTGGTCGAGCGGATGCGCCCGCTGGCGGTCGCCGGCAATCCGTGGCTGGGCAGCGCGGGCGAGCTGATGGCGATCGCCTATCTCAAGCAGGGACGCCGCGATCTGGCGGGGCAGGTGTTCGCGCGGATCGGCGCGGACAAGGACGTGCCCCCGACCCTGCGTCAACGTGCGGTTCAGATGGCCGGCGCGATGGGGGTGGCTCCCGCCGCCGCCGCCACGGCCGCCAGCAACGAAGGTAAGACCAAGCAATGAAGACACGCTTCGCGACCGGGCTGGCGCTTGCCGCGCTGGTAAGCCTTGGCGGGTGCGGCATCTTCAAGAGCGCGCCTAAGAAGACCCCGACCGTGGGTCAGCGCGTGCCGATCCTGATGTCGGAGAATGAGGCGGAAGCCGACAAGACCATCGCCGAGGTACAGGTGCTGCTGCCCACCCCCGTCGCCAACGAGGCGTGGGCGCAGCCGGGCGGCAATGCCTCCAAGTCGATGGGCAGCCTGTTGCTGTCGGCCAATCCGTCGAAGCTGTGGAGCGCGCGCATCGACGGCGGCAGCAACCGCGCCCGCCTCGCCGCGGCGCCGGTGGTGGCGGAGGGCAAGCTGTTCGTCAGCGACGTCGATGCCACCGTCCATGCCTTCGCCGCGGATACCGGCGCGCCGCTGTGGACGCGCTCGCTGACCGAGAACGACCAGAACCGCTCGGCGCGATTCGGCGGCGGCGTCAGCTATGACGATGGCAAGGTCTATGCCACCGACGGGCTGGGCGATGTCGTCGCGATGAACGCCGCCGACGGCGCGGTCGTGTGGCGCGCCAAACCGGGCGGGCCGCTGCGCGGTGCGCCGACGGTCGCCAACGGTCAGGTCTATGTCCTCAGCCAGGACAATCAGATCTACGCGCTGGGGCAGGCGGACGGGAAGGTCGTGTGGACCATGACCGGCAACCCCGAAACGCAGGGCGTGTTCGGCGTCGCCGCGCCCTCGTCCAGCGCGGGGACGATCGTCGCCGGCTTCTCCAGCGGCGAACTGACGGCCTATCGCTACGAAAACGGCCGCACGCTGTGGCAGGACGCGCTGTCGCGCACGTCGATCACCACCTCGGTGTCGAGCCTGGCGGACGTCGATGCCGATCCGGTGATCGACGACGGGCGCGTCTATTCGATCGGCGAGGGCGGGCGCATGGTCGCGCTGGAGATCGCTACCGGCCAGCGGCTGTGGGAACAGAATCTCGCCGGCATCTCGACGCCGTGGGTCGCGGGCGAGTGGATCTTCGTCGTCACCGACGACGCACGGCTGGTGTGTCTGTCGCGCGCCAACGGCAAGATCCGCTGGATCAGCCAGATGCGCGCGTTCAAGAACGAGAAGAAGCGCACCAACCCGTATAACTGGTTCGGTCCGGTGCTGGCGGGCGAGCGGCTGTGGGCGACCAATTCGCGAGGCGAGCTGGTCGGCATGTCGCCGTCCGACGGCGCGGTGCAGGTGACGATCAGCGGCAAGGTGCCGTTCTCGATGGGGCCGATCGTCGCCAACCAGACGATGTATGTCCTCAACGACAAGGGTGAGATCACCGCCTATCGCTGATCGCGGCATTGCGGGCGGGTGACAGGGCGACTAGGTGACGGCCATGTCCCGTTTCCCTATCGTCGCGATTGTCGGCCGTCCCAATGTCGGCAAGTCGACGCTGTTCAACCGTCTGGTCGGCAAGAAGCTGGCGCTGGTCGACGACCGCCCCGGCGTGACCCGCGACCGTCGGGAGGGTGACGCGTACCTCCTCGGCCTCGACTTCCGTGTCGTCGATACCGCCGGTTATGAGGATGAGGATCCTAACTCGCTGCCCGGCCGGATGCGCCAGCAGACGCAGGCCGCGGTCGACAGCGCCGACGTCGCGCTGTTCATGATCGACGCGCGCGCCGGCATCGTGCCGCTGGACGAGGAGATCGCCCGCTGGCTGCGCGGGTCGAGCACCCCGATCGTGCTGGTCGCCAACAAGGCGGAGGGCCGGGCCGGCGAGGCGGGCATCCTCGAATCGCTGGCGATGGGGTTCGGCGATCCGGTGCAGCTGTCCGCCGAACATGGCGAGGGCGTTGCCGACCTGTTCGAGGCGCTGCTGCCGCACCTCGAACCGCTGCAACCGCCGGAGGACGAGGAAGAGGAAGAGGACGATCCCGAAAACCCCAACGCCCCGCTGAAGTTGGCGATCGTCGGACGTCCCAATGCCGGCAAGTCCACATTGGTCAACCGCATCCTGGGCGAGGACCGGATGATTACCGGCCCGGAAGCCGGAATCACGCGCGATTCGATTGCGATCGACTGGGTGTGGAACGGTCCCGACGGCCCGCGCGACGTGCGGCTGATCGACACCGCCGGGATGCGCAAGCGCGCCAAGGTCCAGGACAAGCTGGAGAAGCTCTCGGTCGCCGACGCGCTCCACGCGGTCGATTTCGCCGAGGTGGTCGTCCTGCTGCTCGACGCGACGCTGGGGCTGGAGGCGCAGGACCTGCGCATCGCCGACCGCGTGCTGGAGGAAGGGCGCGCTTTGGTCATCGCGCTCAACAAATGGGACGTGGCGGAGGACGCCTCGAAACTGTTCAACGGCGTGCGCACCGCGCTGGACGACGGGCTGGCGCAGGTGCGCGGCGTGCCGCTGCTGACGGTGTCGGCGGCGACCGGCAAGGGCATCGACCAGCTGATGGCCGCCGCCTTCGCCACGCGCGAGGCGTGGTCACGACGCGTCAGCACCGGGGAGCTCAACCGCTGGTTCGAACGCGCGCTGGAAGCCAACCCGCCGCCCGCGCCCGGCGGCAAGCGGATCAAGCTGCGTTACGTCACCCAGGCGAAGACCCGGCCGCCCGGCTTCGTGCTGTTTGGCACGCGCGTCGACGAACTGCCGACCAGCTACCAGCGCTATCTGGTGAACGGCATCCGGCGCGATCTGGGCTTCGGCGCGGTGCCGGTCCGCCTGACGCTGCGCGCGCCGAAGAACCCGTTCAAGAGCTGACGATTACGCAACATTTACCACTCGCCGCTATCGTGACCGGTCGGCGGAGGGGAACCGCCGCGATGGAGGCGCAGCGTGTCGTTCGAAGGAGGTATTCTGGTCGACCGCCAGGCGTTGGCGAAGGCGCAGGCGGAGCTGGGCGCGGGCTTCGTGCGCATCCTGGGCTATTTCCGTGAAGACGGCATCAAGTCGCTGGGCGCGCTGGAAGATGCGGTGCGCAAGGACAATGCCGCCGCGATGGTCATCCCGGCGCATACGCTGAAGGGCGAGGCGCGCCAGTTTGGCGCCGATCCGCTGGCGACGCTGGCCGAGAAGATCGAGAATTTCGCGCGCCAGTGCGTCGAGCATCACGAATCGCCGCGCGATGCGATCGCCGATGTCGTCGCGCTGCGCCCGCTGTTCCTGCGCACGCTGACCGAGCTGGAACGCCATGCCAGCCCGCTGGCGGTGCGCCGCCGCGCCGGGTTCGGCAACCGCCAGGGCTGACGCGGGGCGCACCGGTTATCCCGCACGCGGCGCGGATCGGTGCCGCCTCGACATTCGCCCGTTCGCTCCCTTCCTGACAGGATGGCGCGGCATGGAGGCACGATCCGTGGCCATCGCACTTGCCGTCATCCCGGCGCAGGTTGGGATCTCCCGGTGACAGCACGAGACAGGAGCAGCGGGAAGCCCCGGCCTTGGCCGGGGCGACGTTTCCGGTGAGGAGCAACGGGTCCTAGTGCGAACCCGACGGCTTGTCCTTCTCGCTGACCGCGTTGAGCTGAATGTAATTCTGCAGCCCCATCCGCTCGATCATCTCGAACTGGCGCTCCAGCGTGTCGACGTGCTCTTCCTCACTGGCCAGGATGCGCTGGAACAGGTCGCGGCTGACGAAGTCCTTCACGTCCTCGCAATAAGCGATTGCCGCCTTCAGCTGCGCGACCGCCTCGATCTCCATCGCCAGATCGGACTTGAGGACTTCCTCCACCGTTTCGCCGATGCGCAGCCGGCCGAGCAGCTGGAAATTGGGCAGCCCGTCCAGGAACAGGATGCGCTCCGCCAGCCAGTCGGCGTGCTTCATCTCGTCGATCGATTCGTGGCGCTCGTACTCGGCGAGCTTGTAGACGCCCCAATGGTCGAGCAGGCGGTAATGCAGCCAATATTGGTTGATCGCCGTCAGTTCGTTCTTCAGCGCTTCGTTGAGAAAATCGATGACCTTGGGGTCGCCCTTCATGCCTGCCTCCGATGTGGGAATGGCAAGCGGATAGCGCGAAACGCAGCCCGACGACAGCCGAAAAATGGCGGATTTCTGCGGTTTTTAGCGGTTGCGAATGTTACGCAGCCGCGCGTTCCTCAGCGATAATGGATCGCGCGAACGGAATGCACTGGCCGCATTTCGCCTGGCATCCGACCGTGCGATACGCTTGGCATGCGGTCGTTGCGCCAGATCGCGCCGCCTCACGCACCTGACATTCGCGAATTGCATTGCAAACGCAGACGACCATTGAAACTCCCTCCGCTCGGAGTAACAATATCGCTACTGCGATCTGCTCGCAAGTCTAATTGCGTCTCGTTCGCATCTGCCATGGCGCATTGGCGATGATGCGCCACACCCGCTCCAGCGGCCCTTGTCCGAAATGACGCAGCCACCACGGCGACCACCACAGCATGAAAGCCCAGATCGGGGGCGCGAGCACATACAATTGCGCGCGCGACAGCGTGCCGAAACGGTGCGCGCCCGTGAACAGCAGCAGCATCGCCAGCGACGTACCGATGTAATTGCTGAACGCCGCGCGCCCCACCGCGGCGATCCGCGCGCTCCACCGTCCGTCGCCGCGCACCGCCCCCAGCGCGAGCGCGGCATAGCCCACCGTCGTGACCGGGCGCAGCACCGGCCCCAGGACGATGGAGGCGAGGAAGATGCGGCGATAACCGAACCCGCCCGCCATCGAATGCCACGCCAGCAGCGTATAGAGCGGCAATGTCGTACCCAGCGCGATCAGCGCGATCCGCCGATAGGTCGCGCGCGACCAGCCCCCGGTCAGGAACCCCGACCGGAACGCCGCCATCCCCAGCAGCATCGCGCTCAACGTCTGCAACCCGAACACGTACAGCCCGTCGAGCGGGGTTCCGGCATGTGCCAGCCGGAACCGCGTCGCGGTGACGAAGGAGGTGCGATAGGCGTCGACCTCCGCGATCAGCTCCGCCTGCGGCGGGACGCCGAACCCGCGCACCACCGCCGCGACCATCGATCCGGTGGCGGGCGAGGGCGTCGCCACCAGCATCGCCGCGACCGACGTGGCCAGCACGAGGTCGATCAGCAGCAGCACGCCGCTCATGAACAGCAGCAACCGGATGCGCGCCCGCGCGAACGCCAGCGCGACCGTGCCGACCAGCGCATAATGCGCCAATATGTCGCCCCACCAGATCAGGTAGAGGTGGACCAGCCCGATCGCGAACAGCGCCGCCATCCGTGCCAGATGCACCGCCGCCGGGGATCGGCCGCCGGCCGCGGCGCGATCCATCACCAGCAGCATCGACGCACCGAACAGCATCGAGAACAGCCCGCGCATCTTGCCTTCGACCAGCACGAAGGTGACGAACCACGCGATCCGGTCCGCCACCCCGGTGCCGCCCCACGCCAATGGCGAGAAATAGGCGGCGGCCGGCAGCGCGAAGGCGGGCAGGTTGGCGACCAGGATGCCCACCACCGCCAGCCCGCGAATGATATCGAGCTGCGCGATACGGGGGGCGGGGCGGGCGACCGGGTCGGTGGTGGCGGTCATCAATCGTCCCCCTGCTGCCGCGACCGGCCGCGGATCGCGCCCGTCGTCGTCGGCTGGCAGCGCGGCGAGATCATGTCCCGCCGGTGGCGGCGGTGCGGCGTCATCGCCGCACCGGCGTCACCCGTTCATCAGCGCCGGGAAAAACCCTTCGTGGGCGCGGCGCAGGTCGTCCAGCGCCACCGCGAAATCGCCGTCGCGCAGTTCGAAGATCACCCGCGTTCCGATCGTCCGGCCCAGCGGCTCGGCCTCGATCCCGGCGTCCAGCGCGGCCTGCAGGAAGTCGAGCAGCGCATGGTCGTGGACGGTGACGATATAGACGCCCTGGTCCTCCGCGAACAGTGCCGCGGCGGTGTCATAGGGGAGCGCGCGGTCGATCATCGCGCCGATGTTCCCCGCGAGCGCCATTTCCGCGATCGTCACCGCGATCCCGCCGTCGGACACGTCGTGGACCGCGCCGAGCGCGCCGGCGTCGATCTGCGTGCGGATGAAGTCGCCGGTGCGGCGCTCCATCTCCAGGTCGACGCGCGGCGGCGGGCCTTCCTCGCGCCCGTGCAGCTCGCGCAGCCACAGCGACTGGCCCAGATGACCGGTGCGCGTGCCGACCGCGACGATGATGTCGCCGGTCTGCTTGAACGCGATTGTCATGTTCTTCTGCCAGTCGGCCAGCAGCCCGATCGCGCCGATCGCCGGTGTGGGCAGGATCGCCGAGCCGCCACCGGTCGCCTTGCTCTCGTTATACAGGCTGACGTTGCCGGACACGATCGGGAAGTCGAGCGCGCGGCACGCCTCGCTCATCCCCTCCAGGCAGCCGACGATCTGCCCCATGATCTCGGGGCGCTGCGGGTTGGCGAAGTTCAGGCAGTTGGTCACCGCCAGCGGGTTGGCGCCCACCGCGGTCAGGTTGCGCCACGCCTCGGCGATCGCCTGCTTCCCGCCCTCCACCGGGTCGGCGAAGCAATAGCGCGGGGTGCAATCGGTGGTGATCGCCAGCGCCTTGTCGGTGCCGTGGACGCGCACCACCGCGGCATCGCCGCCGGGACGCTGGACGGTGTCCGCGCCGACCATGTGGTCGTACTGCTCCCAGATCCAGCGGCGGCTCGCGATATCGGGCGATCCCATCAGCGCCAGCAGGTCGGCGGCCGGGTCGCGGCTTTCGGGCACGTCGACCAGCGCCTTCGCGGGCGGGGTGGGGACGTGCGGGCGGTCGTACAGCGGCGCGTCGTCGGCCAGCGGGGCGAGCGGGATGTCGCACACCGTCTCGCCGCGCCAGGTCAGCACCATGCGCCCGGTATCGGTGACCTTGCCGATCACCGCGAAATCCAGCTCCCATTTCTCGAAGATCGCCTTGGCGAAGTCCTCGCGTCCGGGGTTCAGCACCATCAGCATGCGCTCCTGCGATTCGGAGAGCATCATCTCATAGGGAGTCATGCCCTCCTCGCGCTGCGGCACGTCGTCCATGGTCAGTTCGATGCCGACGCCGCCCTTGCTGGCCATCTCGACCGAGGAGGAGGTGAGGCCTGCCGCGCCCATATCCTGGATCGCGACGATCGCGTCGGACGCCATCAGTTCCAGGCAGGCCTCGATCAGCAGCTTTTCGGTGAACGGGTCGCCGACCTGCACCGTCGGACGCTTGGCATCGGCATCCTCGCCAAAATCGGCCGACGCCATGGTCGCGCCATGGATGCCGTCACGCCCGGTCTTGCTGCCGACATAGACGATCGGGTTGCCGACGCCGCTGGCCGCCGAATAGAAAATCTTGTTCGTGTCCGCGATGCCGACCGTCATCGCATTGACCAGGATGTTGCCGTCGTATGCGGGGTGGAAGTTCACTTCGCCGCCGACGGTCGGTACGCCCACGCAATTGCCGTAGCCGCCGATGCCATGGACGACGCCGGCGATCAGGTGACGCATCTTCGGATGGTCGGGCCGGCCGAAGCGCAGCGCGTTCATGTTCGCGATCGGTCGCGCGCCCATCGTGAACACGTCGCGCAGGATGCCGCCGACGCCCGTCGCCGCACCCTGGTACGGCTCGATATACGACGGGTGGTTGTGGCTCTCCATCTTGAAGATCGCAGCCTGCCCGTCACCGATATCGACCACGCCGGCATTCTCGCCGGGGCCGCAGATCACCTGCGGGCCGGTGGTCGGCAGCTTCTTCAGGTGGATGCGGCTCGACTTGTAGCTGCAATGCTCCGACCACATGACCGAGAAGATGCCCAGTTCGACCAGGTTCGGCTCGCGCCCCAGCGCGTGGAGCACACGGTCATATTCCTCAGGCGACAGGCCGTGGTCGGCGACGATCTCGGGGGTGATGGCGGTCATGGCGCGCGCATAGCGGCATGGCGCGGGGGATGCCAGATGGAAGCTCCATCACCCCAGCGAGTGCTCGGGTCTCGCGCGTCTGCCACCTGCCTTCCCTCGCGGGAAACCCCAGCCTTCGCTAGGGTGACGATCGCGCTTCTACTTCCGCCGCAACCGCCGCAACAGCCCCGGCCGCTTCGCGAACGCCTCGAACATCTCGTCCGGTCCCTCGGGGTCCAGCACCTCGTTGTCCGCCAGCCATTGCTCGACGTCGTTCAGTTCGGGCGGGTCGTAGGGGATCAGCGTCTTGCCCGTGCCGCGCAGCCGCTCGATCGTCGCGATCAGGCCGTCGGCGGCGATCCCCGCCGCCACGTCCGCGATCGGCGCATCGAGATGCTCGGCGATCAGGTCCGCCTGGATGCGCGCGATCGTCTCCGGCTCCTCGGCGATCGTCACGTCGCATTCGGTGTCCAGCCGCATCGAGCGATTGTTGAAATTGGACGATCCCACCCGGATCACGCGGTCGTCCACCACCAGCACCTTGGCATGGCAGTAGATCGCCTCGCCCCCCGCGGTCATCGGGTGGTACAGGCGGAAGCGGTCGCGATGGTCGCGCTTCTCGATCTCCGCTACCAGTCGCTGGCGCGCGGTGTCCATCGCCAGCGGCTCCAGCCAGCCTTGCGCGGTCACCGGGTTGACGACGACGATCTCGGGCGGGTCCGGCTCGGCCACCCGCCGCGCGATCGCCTCGGCGATGCGGCGCGACGCGAAATACTGGCTCTCGGCATAGATGCGCCGCCGCGCCCCCGCGATCAGCGCCAGGTACAGTTCCTCGATCTCCCGGATCGCGGGCAGCCCGCCATGTTCGGGCTGCGAGCGCGAGATCGCGACGTCCACATCGGTGAAGTCCGCTGCCAGGCTCTCGGGCCAGCACGCCCCGGCGCGCGGCGGCGGCGCCGGCACCGGGGCGCCGCCCGCAATCTCCCAGCGGGTGCGGCACAATTCGCCCAGCGCGACCGCGACAGGCCCCTCCAGCGCGGTGGTGACGTCATGCCACGGCTTGTACGCCCCGCCCGATGGCGAGCGGCGGTGCGGGTCGTCGTCGCGATGCGCGCGCGTGTCCCACCGCTCGTCGGTCATGTCGATCCCGCCGCAGAACGCCAGATCGTCGTCGATCACCACGATCTTCTGATGATGCGACGCGGCGACCGGGTGATGCCCGTCGAGCAGCAGGTGAATCCGCTTCTGGAAGAACCGCCACTTGAACAGCGTCCACAGCGTCCGTCCGCGGAACAGCGTCTTCAGCGCGCCCTTGTCCCAGCGCAGGATATAGACCTGAAGCCCCGGCGTCCGCTTCACCAGCCAGCCGATGAAATCGCCGACGTCGGTCGGCGCCTCCGGGTGATCCTGCCCGAACGCCAGCGTAATTCG
This sequence comes from Sphingomonas sp. CCH9-F2, assembly GCF_001556735.1. Taxonomy (NCBI): domain Bacteria; kingdom Pseudomonadati; phylum Pseudomonadota; class Alphaproteobacteria; order Sphingomonadales; family Sphingomonadaceae; genus Sphingomonas; species Sphingomonas sp. CCH9-F2. Next base: position 10,786 of record NZ_LSJO01000628.1, read on the forward strand.
CGCGTCGAAATCCCATCCGACCAGCAGGATCTGGTGCTGCGCGTTCAGCATCGCCTCGCGCGCGCGGCGGAAATAGGCGTCGGCGTCGATCACCACGCTGGCACGGGTCGCGCGCGCCCGCCGCCAGAAGGCCGCGTCCGGCAGCGGGAAGGGGGGCAGCGTCACAGGAGGTCGCGCACCAGTTCGGGCGGGCGGGCCAGCCGCACGCCCCTGGCCGTTTCCACCAGCGGCCGCTCGATCGTCGCCGGATCGCGCGCCATCAGGTCCAGCGCGGCGGCATCGTCGGCGACCGCGGGCGCCTCCTTGCGCAGCGCGTCGCGCGGGGCGATGCCGGCGCGATCGTACAGCCGCGCCAGTTCGTCGCGGGTCGGCGGGGTCTTCAGATAGTCGACGATCGTGACGTCCGCGCCCGCCGCCTCCAGCAGCGCAAGCGCCTGACGCGACTTCGAACAGCGCGGGTTGTGCCAGATGGTCGCCTTCATGGCCGCTGTCCCTACAGCATGGACACCGCCGGTCCAGCCCGAACGCGCCGCACGCGCGCGGTCCACCACGCCAGCGCGGCCAGCACGGCATAGGCGACCAGCGCGGTGACCGCGAACGACGGCGGCGCGGGATCGACCGGCGCGGCCGGCTGCGGCGTCGTCCAGTCGATCGCCTGCACCGCCAGCAGCACCGCGACCAGCAATGCGGGCGCGATCCGCCCCTGCCACCCGATCGCCCGCGTTCGCGTGACGTAGAAGGTGGCCGCCAGCGCGGTCAGCCCCAGTTCCAGCGGCATCTCGATCTGCGGACGGTTCCATAGCGCCAGTCCATAGCGGTGTCCGGCCCCCAGCAACGTCAGGTCGGGCGCATGGACCATCCAGTCCAGCAGCCAGTGCGACGCCACCACCGCCGCGCCGATCCACGCCACCCGCCACGATTGCCGCCTGAGCCGCGCCACGACGGCCCAGCCCGCCGCGAACCCGAATGTCCCGATCAGGCTGTGGGTATAGCGCATGTCCCAGAAATCGCCCGCGTTCATCGCGGTATGCCCCGGCGTCAGCCGCATATGCTCGATGCCCGCCAGCACGAACAGGAAGAACGCTACGTCGACCAGCTGCGCCGCCACGAACACCGCCCCCAATCGCGGACGCGCCCGCCCCGGCAGCGCGGCGGCGACGAAGGCGGGGGCGTAATGGCCGATGAACATGGCCGGGATGGTAGCGCGGAGGCGGGAGGTTGGGGAGGGGGAGCTTCGCGGGCGCTGTATCGTGATAGTCGGGCGCTTTCCCGAAAACATGGGGTAATCGCGGGAGCGGTACTCCGGGCTGTCACGAGATGAATG
>NZ_LSJO01000629.1:0-6222 GCF_001556735.1 Sphingomonas sp. CCH9-F2
CCCCCCCCCCCCGGTGACGCTTCCGGGCCTTACCTTTTTCCCCGATCCTCACATCAGCAAGTGATTGCAGCCGCGGAACGTTTCGCGCGGCCGGGGATTACCTTCGCGCTATTGGCGAAGGAGTAGGTTTCGATGCGTAAGATCGTGACGATGGCGGCGCTGGCCGGTGCGGTGCTGGTATCCGCGTGCAATACCGTTGCGGGCGCGGGCAAGGACGTGTCGTCCGCCGGTCAGGCGGTGACGAAGACCGCGAACGACGTGAAGAACTGATCCGTCGCACATCTGCGATGACTGTGGACGGCCCGCGTTTCGCGGGCCGTTTTCGTATCAGCTTTCGGGGGACGCGGTTTCGGTTTCGCGGGCGCGGCGGCGTTCGGTGAACCAGATGCCGATGATCGCCATTTCGTACAGGATTGTCAGCGGGATCGCGAGCAGCAGCTGCGACCCGACGTCGGGCGGGGTCAGCACCGCCGCGATCGCGAAGGCGCCGACGATCGCATAGCGGCGCGCGCCGATCAGCTGCTTGCGGGTGACGATTCCCGCGCGCTCCAGCAGCATCAGCAGTACCGGCAGCAGGAACGCCGCGCCGAACCCGAACAGGAACTGCATCACGAACGACAGGTAATTGCCGATCGCCGGCAGCGCTTCCTGCTCCACCCCGCCAACGGTGCCCGAAAAGCTCAGCAGAAAATGCAGCGCCATCGGGATGGCGACGTAATAGGCCATCGCCGCACCGGTCAGGAACAAGACGGGCGTCGCCAGCAGGAACGGCAGCAGCGCGCGCTTTTCCTTGCGGTACAGCCCCGGCGCGACGAACTGCCACAGCTGGTTGGCGATCACCGGGAAAGAGATCATCATCGCGGAGAAGAACGCGACCTTGATCTGGACGAAGAACGCCTCGAACAGCTGGGTATAGATCAGCTTCTTCTGCCCCGCCTGGATCAGCGGCTGCGCGAGGAAGGCGAAGATATTCTCCGCGAAGAACCAGCAAACGCCGAAAGCAAGGCCGATCGCCAGGATGCAATACAGCAGCCGGCGGCGCAGCTCGAGCAGATGATCGAGCAGCGGGGCGCGGCTTTCGTCCAGTTCGTCGGTGGCCACGCTCACGATACGGTCCTGTCGGGGGCGGGCGCGGCCGGCGGATGCGCGGGCGCGTCGGGGGCCGGCGGCGCGTCGGGCACGGTGCCCGCCCCGACCACCTGCGGCTTTTCGACCATCACCGGCGCCGGCAGGTCGCCCGTGGTGTCGGGTCCGTCGCGGTGGTCGACCAACGCGGCGGGCGCGTCAGCGGCGGAAGCGGGCGGCGGGGACGGAATGAACGGATGCTCGCGCATGATCCGCTCGTTCTCCGCCTTCCACTTCTTTTCCATTTCCTCCAATTCGGCCTCGCGCACCATCTCGTCGAAGCCCGAGCGGAACTGCCGTCCCACCGCGCGCGCACGGCCCACCCAATAGCCCAGGACGCGCATCGCCTTGGGCAGGTCCTTCGGGCCGATCACCACCAGCGCGACGAACGCGACCAGCAGGAATTCGGACGGGGCGATATCGAACATTCAGCGCGCGCCAGTGGATCAGGCAGGGATCAGCGATGTTCCTCGCGCGTGCGGTCCGCGTCGCGGTCGAACGCCGGTTCGGCGGCCGACTGCGCCTCGATGCGCGGCTTGGGCCGACGGACGAGGTCGTCGTCGGAATCCTCCTCCGACATGCCCTTCTTGAAGTTCTTCACGCCCTTGGCGACGTCGCCCATCATGCTGGAAAAGCGACCGCCGCCCAGCAGGAGGATCGCGACGATCGCGAGGATGAGGATATGCGGAAGGCTGAAGCTGCCCATGACACGAAAACTCCTGAGGTGCAGCGTATCTAGTCGTCCTCGTCGGTCTTTTCCACCGCGAGTTGCTCGAACGCCAGATCGACGGGGTCGAGAAGCCCTGCGGCACGCAGATCCTCGATTCCCGGCAGGTCGCGTCGGCTCTTGAGCGCGAAATGTGACAGAAATTCGGGGGTGGTCGCAAACATCAGCGGGCGGCCGGGCACCTCGCGGCGGCCGGCCGGGCGAATCCACCCCGCTTCCATCAGCACGTCCAGCGTCCCCTTGGCGGTCTGCACCCCGCGGATCGCCTCGATCTCCGCGCGCGTCACCGGCTCATGATAGGCGATGATCGCCAGCGTCTCGATCCCGGCGCGGCTCAGCCGGCGCACTTCCTCGCGGTCGCGGCGCAGCAGGTGCGCCAGGTCCGGCGCGGTCTCGAAATGCCAGCGCCCGCCACGCTCGACCAGCCGGATGCCGCGCCCCTCGTAATGGCCGACCAGCGCCGCCAGCGCGCCGCGCACGTCCAGTTCGCCGACATAGGCGCGGATCGAATCGGGGGTCAGCGGTTCGGCGGCGGCGAACAGCACCGCCTCCACCGCGCGCAGCGTCTGCGGGTCGGTCATGCCGCCGGCGCCCTGAGGTACAGCGGCGCGAACGCGTCCTCCTGCCACAATTCGACCCGCCCCTGCCGCGCCAGTTCCAGCGCCGCCAGAAAGCTGGACGCGAGCGCCGACCGGCGCAGCCCGGCGCTCGCCACCTCGGGCAGGAACGTCTCGATCGCGCGCCAGTCGATCGCGCTGCCGACCAGCGCGGACACGCGCGCGATCGCCGCCTCCAGCGTCATCACCTCGCGGTCCTGCACCACGTGCATCACCGGGCGCGACCGCGCGCTGATCCGGCCATAGGCGGCGATCAGGTCATAGAGGTTCGCCTCATATGGGCCGGTGCGCACCGTCCGCAGCCCCTCCGGCGCGCCGCGCAGGAACACGTCGCGGCCCAGCCGGTCGCGCGCCATCAACCGCGCACCCGCCTCGCGCATCGCGTCGAGCCGCTCCAGCCGCAGGTGCAGCCGCATCGCCAGTTCCTCGGGGTCCGGCTCGACCTGCGGATCGCGCGGCAGCAGCAACGCGGACTTGAGATACGCCAGCCACGCCGCCATCACCAGATAATCGGCGGCCAGTTCCAGCTGGAGCACCCGCGCGCGCTCGACATAGCGCAGATATTGCTCGACCAGCGCCAGGATCGAAATCTCGCGCAGGTCGACCTTCTGCGCGCGCGCCAGCGACAGCAGCAGGTCGAGCGGCCCTTCCCACCCGTCGAGGTCCAGCGTCAGCTGTTCGGGCGGGGCGTCCACCCTATTGCGCGTCCCCGTAATACAGCTCGCCGATGCGGATTTCCTCGCGTCCCTGCGACACGCGATGCGCATTGGTATCGCGCAGCGAATAGACGCAGCCGCAATATTCCTGCTGGTAGAAATGCTCGCGCTTGGAAATGTCGATCATCCGCGCCGCGCCGCCGCCCTTGCGCCAGTTGAACGTCCAATAGGCGATGCCCGGATAATGCGCCGCGGCGCGTTCCCCGCAATCGTTGATCTGCGTCATGTTCTTCCAGCGCGAGATCCCCAGCGACGAGGTGATGACCGGAAAGCCGTTTTCATGCGCGTACAGCGCGGTCCGCTCGAACCGCATGTCGAAGCACATCGTGCAGCGCGCGCCGCGTTCCGGTTCCCACTCCATGCCCTTGGCGCGCTTGAACCAGTTGGTCGTGTCGTAATCGGCGTCGACGAACGGCACGTCATGTTTCTCGGCGAAGCGGATATTCTCCTCCTTGCGGAGCAGATATTCCTCCTTGGGGTGGATATTCGGGTTGTAGAAGAAGATCGTATAATCGATCCCGCTGGCGGTCATCGCCTCCATCACCTCGCCCGAACACGGCGCGCAGCACGAATGGAGCAGCACTTTCTTCTGCCCATCGGGGGGCGTGAGCACGGGTCGCTGGAAGTCGTCGGTCATCGCGCCGATATAACGGGACCGCTCCCGAAAGTCACCGCCGCCGGCAACCCCCGTGTCCGACCCAGCACCCGATACCGTCCGCAAGATCATCCATGTCGACATGGACGCCTTCTATGCGTCGGTCGAACAGCGCGACGCGCCCGAGCTGCGCGGCCGCCCGGTGGCGGTCGGCGGGTCGCGCGCACGCGGCGTCGTGGCGGCGGCCAGTTACGAGGCGCGCGCCTTCGGGGTGCGCAGCGCGATGCCCTCGGTCACCGCGGCGCGGCGCTGCCCGGACCTGGTGTTCGTCCCGCCGCGGTTTGAGGTGTATCGCGCGGTCAGCCGGCAGATCCACGCGATCTTCGCCGACTACACCGACGCGATCGAGCCGCTGTCGCTGGACGAGGCGTATCTGGACGTCACCCACGACCGCCGCGGGCTGGGTTCGGCAAAGGCGATCGCGCAGGACATCCGCGCGCGGATCAAGGCGGAAACGCAGCTCACCGCGTCCGCCGGGGTCAGCTACAACAAGTTCATCGCCAAGCTGGCGTCGGACCAGAACAAGCCCAACGGCCTGTGCGTCATCCCCCCGGCAAAGGGCGCGGCGTTTGTCGCGATGCTGCCGGTCAAGCGCTTCCACGGCGTCGGCCCGGTCACCGCGGCGAAGATGGCGCGGCTGGGGATCGAGACGGGCGCGGACCTGCGCGACCGGCCGATCGACTTCCTGCGCGCGCATTTCGGCAGCTACGCCGAATATCTCCACCGTGCCGCACGCGGCATCGACGACCGCCCGGTGCGCGCCGATCGCGCCAGCAAGTCGGTGGGGGCGGAACGCACCTTCGACACCAACCTGACCGATCCGGCCGCGATCGACGCCGGGCTGGCGCGCGTCGCGGAGGCGGCGTGGGTGCGGATCGACCGGCACGCGACGCGCGGCCGCACCGTCACGCTGAAGCTGCGCCGCGCCGATTTCCAGACGATCACCCGCGCCCGCTCGCTCGCCGCCCCGGTCGTGGACCAGGCGCAGTTCCTCGACATCGGGCGCGCGCTGCTCGCCCCGCTGCTGCCGGTGATGGGGGGTATCCGGCTGCTGGGGCTGACGCTGTCGGGGATCGTCGCGGATGGCGAAGCGGTTCAGCCGACGCTGCCGCTGGGTTGACGCCGGCGCGGCACATCGAAAGGACGATGCGCATGAAACCCCCGATCGGCCCCGCCACCCGCCTGTGCATGTCGCTCGCCGCGCGCCCCGGCACCTTCGGTTCGCGCTTCCACAACCATCTCTACGCCGCGCTGGGGCTGGATTACGTGTACAAGGCGTTCACGACCACCGACCTGCCCGGCGCGATCACCGGCATCCGCGCACTGGGCATCCGCGGCTGCGCGGTGTCGATGCCGTTCAAGGAAGACGTGATCCCGCTGCTCGACGGCCTCGATCCGTCCGCCGCGGCGATCGACAGCGTCAATACGATCGTCAACGAAGACGGCGTTCTGCTGGGCTACAATACCGATTACACCGCGGTGCGCACGCTGACGGAGGCGCTCGATGCGGATCGCACCGCGCCGTTCCTGCTGCGCGGCAGCGGCGGCATGGCGAAGGCGGTGGCGACCGCGCTGGTCGATGCGCGCTTCACCAACGGCAGGATCGCGGCGCGCAACCGGGCGAAGGGCGCGGCGCTGGCCGATCGCCTAGGCTTGGCGCATGTCGCCGATCCGGCGGGGTTAGAGGCGGCGATGCTGGTCAACGTCACCCCGCTGGGGATGACTGGCGCGGACGCCGACGCGCTCGCCTTCACTCCCGATCAGATCGCGGCGGCATCGGTCGTCGTCGATGTGGTCGCCAAACCCGTCGAAACCCCGCTGCTGCGTGCCGCGCGCGCTGCGGGCAAGACGGTGGTGACCGGCGCCGCCATCGCCAAATTGCAGGCGCTGGAGCAATTCGTCCTCTACACCGGCGTCACCCCCGACGACGAACAGGTCGCTGCCGCGGAGGCCTTCGCGCTGGCCGGTTGAGGGGTCACGCCGCCAGTGCGTGCTCCATCGGTGCGGCGGCCAGCGTCAGCGTCGCGGTTGCGCCCTGCCCCGGCCCGGCGCTGTCCAGCCGCAGCGATCCGTCCATCGCCGCCATCGAATTGGCGCACCAGTGTAGCCCCAGCCCGCCCGACTTGTGCGCGCGCGTCGAAAAGCCGCGCTGGAACAATGTCGCGCCGATCGCCGGATCGAACCCCTCGCCGTCGTCGGTGATGCGCAATTCCACCGTGTCGCCGCGCTCGGCCAGCGTGACCGTAATCGTGCCCCGCGCACGCCCTGAGGCGGCGACCGCCTCCGCGGCATTGGCGAACAGATTGCCGATCACCTGGCTCAGGATCACGCGATTGGCGCGCACCGCGCACGGCGTCGCCGGATAGCTGAACGCGATGTCCC
>NZ_LSJO01000063.1:0-9808 GCF_001556735.1 Sphingomonas sp. CCH9-F2
GGGGGCGGCGGCTCGTCCGGCGGCGGGGGCGGTGGCTCCTCGACGTCGAACGTGTTCAGCTTCTCGACCTGCTTCTTGACGAAATTCGTCGCGAGGCCGGTTATGAAGGCATAGCCGAGAGCGACGTGAATCAGCGCGACGATAACCAGCGCGCCAATCTTGCCCCCGCTCATCTTCTGGTCAGAATAGGCCATTCAGCAACGAAACTCCCTCATCCTGCGGCCCTTGGGGTGATCGGACACCGTTGTCCGACCGGGTGTTAACCGTTCCGCAGCCCTTCATGCGATAGGCCACAGACCGCCAAGTCCTATCGCGCCGCTTTTGGCGACGCAAACGCTTTGTCATGCGCAACAAACGTACAATCGAACCGCGACAGAATTATTTCTGTATCGTTCATCAAGGTTGACGTAGGCGGATCGCATGACCTCACCCGCGCTTCGCCGAGTCCCGCACATTTTTCTCGCGCTGCCGCTGATGGCCTTGGCCGCCGGCCCCGCGAGTTCGCAAACCCCGGCCGCACAGGCGGTTGAATCCGCACCGGTTTACGAAGAGGTCGCCGGTCTGGTGATCGACAGCCCGGTCATCGTCGACGCCACCATCCGGTCCGCCGCGCGGATCAAGGGCGCGGAGGCCGCCGGCGTCGCCGCGGGTCACACGCGCTTTTATGTCGAGGCGGATGTCGCGGCACTGATCCGCGGCACCGGCGCGATCCCGGCCCGAATCGGCTGGCTGGTCGATGTCGCGCCTGATTGGCGCGGGCGTACCCCCAGTCTGAAGAAGCGCCGCGTCATCGCCTTCGCCCGCCCCGTCGCGGGGCGGCCCGACCAGCTTCAGCTCGTCACGCCCGGCGCGCAACGCGACTGGTCGCCCGCGCTCGACGCGCTGACGCGGCGGATCGCGCAGGACGCGGCCGCGCCGGACGCGCCGCCGGTCGTCACCGACGTGCGCAACGCCTTCCACGTACCCGGTGCGCTGCCGGGCGAGGGCGAAACGCAGATCTTCCTGAAAACGCGGGACGATCGCCCCGCCGCACTGTCGATCCTGCGCCGTCCGGGCGAACAACCGCGCTGGTCGGTCGCCACCAGCGAGATCATCGACGATTCGGCGGCCGCCCCGGCCCGCGACACGCTGTTGTGGTATCGCCTGGCCTGTTTCTTGCCGCGTGCGCTGCCGGAACGCAGTACCGCGGCATTGTCCGCGGACGATGCCGAGCAGGCGCGTGCCGACTATCGCTTCGTCATCGAGCAGCTGGGCACGTGCCGGAATGGGACAGACGCTAGCGGCGGTGCCGTATCAGAGTGATCCCGATCGATTCGCCGGCCTCGGCGATCGCCAGCTTGACGATCTTCACCTTCACGCGGCGGACGCGGCGGTCCTGGAGGAACAGCGTCTCGGCGATATGATCGGCAACCGCCTCGATCAGCGTGAAATGTCCCGCCGGCGCCAGCGCATCGGTCGCGGCATGGCGCAGGTCGAGGTAGTTCTTCGACGCGCTGAGCGGCGTGTCCGGGGCGTAGCGATCGGGGGCGTCGAGCAGAACGGTCAGCGAGATCCGCAAGGGCTGCGGCAGATGCGTTTCCTCGGAGTAGATGCCGGTCAGCACCTGCACTTCCAGGTCGTGCACCTCCAGTTCCAGCGTATCGTCCATCGCGCTCATGCTTCCGCACTCGGGCGAGCGGCGACGATGCCGTACCAGCGCGCGATATGCTCCGCCCCCTCGGGCAGCGTCAGCCTGGCACGCCGTGCGAAGTCGATCGTGACCAGCGCGGTGATGTCTGCAAAGCTGTAACGATCGCCCGCAACCCATTCATTCTGCGCCAGTTGCCGGTCGAGCGCTGCGGCGAAACCGGCCCACATCACCCGCGCGCGATCGACCAGCGCGGGGATCTGCGCCACCTCCGGCCAGTGACCGGGCAAGCCGCGCCCCGCGAAGGCAGGGATGCCGTTGCGCAGCGCATAGGCGGCCGCGGCATAGCCCTCCGCCTCGATCCGCCGGGTCCAGCCTTCGATGCGCGCGACCTCCACCGGGCGCACCCCGAACAGCGGCGGCTCGGGGTGCAGCACCTCGAAGAAGCGACAGATGGCCGATGATTCGACGATTACCTCCCCGTCGTCCAGTTCCAGCGCCGGCACCACACCGCGCGGCACCAGCGCGCGATAGGCCTCCCCCAGATGCTCGCCCGTCGCCAGGTCGATCGGGACGCGCTCCACCTGGATCGCCTTTTCGGCGAGATAGATCCGCACGCGGCGGGGGCTGGGCGCCCAGGCGGCATCGTAAAGCTTCATCAGACGGTCATTCCGGTTGCGTTCGATCCCAGTCCCGCTAAAGCGCCCGCGCCCGGGCGTCCATGCCCGGTATTGGGCAGGATGCGGCGGTGGTCCAGATGGTGCCGATCACGACGGTGGATGCGGATGCGGTGGAGCGGTTGCTTGACCGTGCGTTCGGCACCGACCGGCACGGCCGCACCGCCTATCGCCTGCGTGTCGGGACCTCCGCGATCCCGGAGCTGAGCATCGCCGCGGTCGACGGGGACGAATTGGTCGGATCGATCCAGTGCTGGCCGGTGCGCTTCGCCGGGGACGACGGGTGTGACGTGCCGCTGGTGCTGGTCGGTCCGGTAGCGGTCGACCCGGAACGCCAGCAGGGTGGCATCGGGCGCGCACTGGTCGCCGCGTCGCTGGCCGCGGCGGACGCGCGCGGCGATGCTCTGATGCTGATCGGCGATCCCGAATATTACGGTCGCTTCTTCGGCTTTTCGGCGGAGGCGACCGCGGGGTGGCGACTGCCCGGCCCGGTCGAGGCACGCCGCCTGCTGGCGCGCGGACCGGGGGTACCCGCCGGTACGGGGGCGATCGGCCCGCGCGTTACGGCGGTCGCCTGACGGTTATCGGCCCTCCGCCCTTTACCCGCGCGGTACGGCTCCCTAACTGGCGGACATGCCGATGGCGCCGCCCCCCGAATTCGATACGCTGACGCTCGCCGACATCGCGCGGCTGGCCGATGCCGACCGCCTGCCGCCGGTCGACCGCTGGCACCCCGATCATTGCGGCGACAGCGAGATGCGGATCGCGCGCGACGGCACCTGGTTTCATCAGGGTTCGCCGATCGGCCGGCTTGCGATGGTGCGCGCGTTCAGCCGCATCCTGCGCCGCGAACCCGACGGCGGCTATGTCCTGGTCACCCCGGTCGAGAAGCTCGACATCGCGGTGGAGGACGCCCCGTTCGTCGCGGTCGAAATGAAAGCCGAGGGCGACGGGCGCGACGCGATGCTGGCGTTTCGCCTGAACACCGGCGAGGTCGTCACCGCCGGCCCCGACCATCCGTTGCGCTTCGAGGAGCGCGACGACGGCCCCCACCCCTATGTGCGCGTGCGCGGCGGTTTGGACGCGCTGGTGTCGCGCGCGATCTACTACGATCTGGCGGAGCGCGCGCTGGCGGGCGACGAGACGCCGCCCGGCGTGTGGAGCGCCGGCGCGTTCTTCCCGCTCCAGCCCGAATGACGGCGCTGGCCGAGCGGCTCGCCGCCGCGCTGGTTTCCCCGGCGGAGACCGCGCTTATCGAAAGCGATCAGGACGATCTGCCGGAACACGATGCGATGGCCGCCGCGGCGGTGCTGGTGCCGATCACCGACCGGCCGCGCCCCGGCCTGATCCTGACCCAGCGTACCGAGACGCTGCGCAAGCACGCCGGACAGGTGGCCTTCCCCGGCGGCCGGATCGATCCGGGCGAGGACGCGGTGACTGCGGCGTTGCGCGAGGCGGACGAGGAGATCGCACTGCCGCCCGATGCGGTGCGGGTGATCGGCGCAGCCGACCGCTATCGCACCGGCACGGGGTTCAGCATCACGCCGATCGTCGCGATCGTCCCGCCCGATCTGGCGCTGGTCCCCAGCGAGGCGGAAGTGGCGAGCGTGTTCGAAGTGCCGCTCGATTTCGTGCTGGACAGTGCGAACCACCGCGCCGTGTCGACGATGTGGCAGGGACGCGAGCGCCATTATTACGAGATGATGTGGCAGGATCGCCGGATCTGGGGCGCGACCGCCGGCATGATCGTGAACCTGTCGCGCCGGCTGCGATGGGGGATATGAGCGGCATCCAGGGACAGCGGCTGCCCGAAGCGCCGTGGCGCCATCGTCCCGGGCTCGACCGGCTGGCGGCGGCGCTGGACGCGGCGGGCGGCCATGCGCGCTACGTCGGCGGCGCGGTGCGCGATACGTTGCTGGGACTGGACGTCGCCGACATCGACATCGCCACCGATCTGCGCCCGGACGACGTGGTGCGGCGGCTCGAGGCGGCGGGGATCAAGGCGATCCCCACCGGCATCGCCCATGGCACCGTCACCGCGGTGAGCGAGGGGACGGTGGTGGAGGTCACCACGCTGCGCCACGACGTCGCCACCGACGGGCGACACGCGGTGGTCGCCTTTGCCGACGATTGGCGCGAGGATGCGGCGCGGCGCGATTTCACGATCAACGCGCTTTATGCCGATCCGGCGGACGGCACCTTGTTCGACTGGTTCGGCGGGCTGGACGACCTGGCGGCGCGGCGCGTGCGGTTCATCGGGGATCCCTATCGCCGGATCGCGGAGGATCACCTGCGCATCCTGCGATTCTTCCGCTTTCACGCGCGCTTCGGCACGACGATCGACCAAGATGCGCTGGAGGCGTGCACCGCGCGCGCCAACGACCTGATGGCCCTCAGCCGGGAACGCATCGCATCCGAGCTGCTGAAGCTGCTGGTCGCGCCGGGTGCGGTGGCGGCGATGGCGGTGATGGAGGAGCGCGGCATCCTGCGCCCCGTATTGCCGGAGATCACCGCGGAGGGCGTCGCGCGGCTCGATACGCTGGCGCGCCGCGAGGCGGCGGACCGCATCGCGGCCGATCCCGTCCGCCGGCTCGCCGCGCTGGTGCCGACCAGCGCAGCCGAAAGCGTCGGCGCGCGGCTGAAGCTGTCGAATGCGGATCGCAAGCGGTTGATCCAGGCGGGCGGCGATGTCGGGGATGAAGGCGCGCGTGCCCTCGCCTACCGCACCGGAACGCAGACCGCGATCGACCGGCTGCTGCTGTCCGGCGGAGAGGTATCGGCGCTGCGCGGCTGGCAGCCTCCGGTGCTACCGATCGGCGGCGGTGCATTGGTGGAGCGCGGGCTGGCACGGGGACCAGACGTCGCACGCACGCTCAGAACGATCGAGGGGCGCTGGATCGCCGAGAATTTCCCCGATGCCGCGCGCGTCGCGCAGATCGCGGACGAGGAAGTCGATCAGCTGTTGCGATCGAGCAGATATTGATAGGCCGCGTCCGCCGCCAGCGGACGCGAATAGGCATAGCCCTGGCCGAAGTTGCAGCCGAGCGCGGCAAGCGTCTGCCCGACTTCGATCGTCTCGATCCCCTCGGCCACCGTCGCCATGCCCAGCGCCTGCGCCAGGCTGAGGATCGCGCGGACGATCGCCACCTTGTCGCGGTCCTGCAACAGGCCGGTGACGAAGCTGCGGTCGATCTTCAGCAGGTCGATCGGCAGCCGCTGAAGCGAGGCGAGGTTCGAAAAGCCGGTGCCGAAATCGTCCATCGCGATCATCGCGCCAAGATCCTTCAGCGCCATCAGCACGTGCGACATGCGATCGGGATCGGCGATGATCGCGCTTTCAGTCAGTTCCAGCTTCAGCCGCTCGCCCGCCAGTCCGGCGGCGGCCAGCGCATGTTCCACCGCCTGCGGGATGCTGTCGCGCTGCAGCTGGATCGGGGACAGGTTGACCGCAAGGCTGATCCCGCAATTGCCGCCGTGGCGCGCATCCCATGATGCCAGCGTGCGCGTGGCGGTGCCCAGCGCCCAGCGGCCCAGCGGCACGATCAGCCCCGATTCTTCCGCCACCTGGATGAAGCGCGCCGGATCGTGGGATACGCCGTCTTCGTCGGTCCAGCGCGACAGCGCCTCGAACCCGCTGACCCGACCGGTCGCCAGATCGCAGATCGGCTGAAAGACCAGCGACAGCTGATCGTTCTCGATCGCGCGCCGCAGCGCGGTTTCCATCGCGAATTCCTCACGCGCGGAATCCAGCGCGTGGGTGTGATATGCCTCGGCGACCTTCGACGCCTTTGATTTCTTCATCGCCACCTGCGCGTGGCGGATGACGTCCTCCGCATCGGAAACGGTCGGATCGCCGAACGCGATGCCGATCGCGCACGACACGCGGATTTCGTAGTCGCTCAGGCGGAACGGCGTCGAAAGGACGTCGCGGATGCGGCGCGCGACATGATCGACTTCCTGCGCGCTCTGGTCGATCGCCAGCAACACGCCGAATTCGTCCCCGCCGGTACGCGCCAGCACGTCGCGCGCGCGAAGCGCGCCCTTGATGCGACGCGCGACGGTGATGAGCAGTTCGTCCCCGGCCAGCGAGCCCAGACAGGCGTTGAAGCGGCTGAATCGCTCCAGGTCGATCATCAGCACCGCCCAGCGCCGCGCGCCCGCGCCCATCATTGCTTCCAGCGCATCGGTAAACCCGCCGCGGTTGGGCAGGCCGGTCAGGCTGTCGGTCGCCATTTCGCGGCGCAGCGTATCTTCGGTGCGCACCTCGGCGGTCTGATCGACCAGCGACACCATGCACACCGGGTCGCGGCGATGAGTCATCCGCGACAGCGTGATGCGATAGTGGCGCCGCTCGACGGCGGCGCCCGCCTGCCAATCCACTTCCGTGCGCAGTTCATCCGATTGCAGGAAATCGGTGACCAGCGCGACCAGTCCTTCCTCGCTCGCCAGCCCCGCGCGGGCGAAAGCGCGGTTATGGATTTCCCAGACCGTACAATCACCCTGTAGGCGGGCCATCACCAACGGGATCGGAATGAGTTCGAGCGCGCCCTCGCTTGCGGAGAGGCCCGGCCCCACCACATGCGGGGTAAAGGCTCCCCCCCTTTCCGCTGTCGCCCCGACTGCCATCAGGATGGCTAATAAGGTTAAGTCGTTAAAGGTGACTTACGGCGCGACGCCGGTGTGCCGCCGCGTTCAAAAGCGATTGTCGCGCGGAAATCCGGTGGGTGCCATGCGACCTGCGGCCCCGCGCGCGGTGCGCCACGGGGTCAGATCCGCCTCGGTGCGCACGCGCCCGCTCGCACCGCCCATCGCCCAGCTCAGCCCGTCCGCGAACACCAGCGTGCGCGCGTCGGCCAGCCCGCCATCGCGATAGCGTTGCAGCTGCACCCCTTGCCCGCGGGTCATTTCCGGCAATTCGCCGATCGGAAACACCGCCAGCTTGCGATTGTCGCCGATCACCGCGACGTAATCGTCGGCGGCGCCGACCGGGCGGACCAGCATCAGCCGCGCGCCGATGCGCGGCGTCATCACCGTCTTGCCCTTGCGCGTTTCGGCGACGACTTCCGCCGCCGGGACGACGAAGCCCCGCCCGTCGCTCGCCGCCACCAGCAGCCGCTGCGCGGCGGCGGCCCGCAGGAACGCGACGATCGGCACGGTGCCGTCCAGATCGATCGAAGCGCGCACCGGCTCGCCGAACCCGCGCCCGCCCGGCAGCTTGTCCGCCGCCAGGGTGTAGAAGCGCCCGTTGCCGGCGGCGAGCAGCAGCTTGTCGGTGGTGTGCGCATGAAACGCGAAGGCCAGGCCGTCGCCTTCCTTGAACTTCATCGTCTCCGGCGCGGACAGGTCAACGTGGCCCTTCATCGCGCGCACCCAGCCGCGTTCGGACAGGATGACGGTAATCGGCTCGCGCTCGATCATCGCCTCCAGCGGGATGTCGCGCGCCGCGGCCTGTTCCTCGATCGCCGTGCGTCGCCGCCCCAGCGGAGTTTCTGCACCATAGCGGTCGCGGATCTTCGCGAGATCGCGCTTCAACCGCGTGCGCTGGCGCGCCTCCGACCCCAGCAGGGTCGTCAGCTCGCCCTGCTCCTTCTCCAGCGCGTCGCGCTCGCGCCGCAACTCCATCTCCTCCAGCTTGCGCAGGCTGCGCAGCCGCATGTTAAGGATCGCCTCCGCCTGCCGGTCGGTCAGCGCAAATTCGGCGATCATCACCGGCTTCGGCTCGTCCTCGGTACGGATGATCTCGATCACCCGGTCGAGGTTGAGGAAGGCGATGATATAGCCGCCCAGCAACTCGAGCCGGTCGGCGATCTTGCCGAGCCGATGCTCGGTCCGCCGGCGCAATACGACAAACTGATGGTCGACCCATGCGGCCAGCGCCTCGCGCAGGCTCATCACCCGCGGGGTGCGATCCTTGTCGAGGACGTTGAGGTTCAGCGGTACGCGCGTTTCGAGGTCCGAGAGCCGGAACAACCCGTCCATCAACACCTGCGCATCGACGGTGCGGCTGCGCGGCTCCAGCACGATCCGCACCTGCTCGTCCGATTCGTCGCGCACGTCCGCCAGGATCGGCAGCTTCTTGTCCTCGATCAGCGCGGCAAGCTGCTCGATCAGTTTCCCCTTGGCGACGCCATAGGGAATTTCGGTGACGACCAGATGCCAGCCGCCGCCCTTCTCCACCACCTTGTCGATCCGCGCGCGAACGCGGAACGCGCCGCGGCCGGTGGCATAGGCCTCCGCGATGATCGCGGGCGCATCGACGACCAGGCCGCCGGTGGGAAAGTCCGGCCCCTTCACGAACGCCAGCGGATCGGCGGTCCGGTCGTCGACTAGCGCGATCGCGGCATCCAGCAGCTCGGCGGCATTGTGCGGCGGGATGCTGGTCGCCATGCCGACCGCGATCCCGCTGGCGCCGTTGGCCAGCAGATTGGGGAAGGCGCCGGGGAACAGCTCCGGCTCCTGCTCCTCGCCGTTATAGGTCGGGCGGAACTCGGTCGCGTCCTCGTCCAGGCCGTCCATCAGGTCGATCGCGACCTGCGTCAGCCGCGCCTCGGTATAGCGATAGGCGGCGGCATTATCGCCGTCGATATTGCCGAAATTGCCCTGACCGTCGACCAGCGGGTAACGGAGCGCGAAATCCTGCGCCAGCCGGACCATCGCGTCATAGACGGACTGGTCGCCGTGCGGGTGATATTTGCCGATCACGTCGCCGACGACGCGCGCGCATTTCTTGTAGCCCGACGCCGGATCGAGCCGCAGCAGCCGCATCGCCCACAACAGCCGGCGGTGCACCGGCTTGAGCCCGTCGCGCACATCCGGCAGCGACCGCGCGGTGATCGTCGACAGCGCGTAAACGAGGTACCGCTCCGACAGCGCGCTGTCGAACGGCGCATCGAACGTGCCCACGGCGGGGTTGTCGGGAAAGTCGGTCAGATCGGTCTTGGCCATCGGTGGACCGCGACTAGCAGGCGCACGCGCATCCGTTAAGAGGGGTGTCGATGCCGACAGCTACGCTGCCCCGCCTGTTGATGCTTGCCACCGCCGCGCTGGCGGGATCATGCTCGCCAACCGCCATGACCGCCGACCGCACCGCCGCTTTCGCCCCGCTGACCTGGTATGACCTGACCCGGCGCCCGCGCCCCGCAGCCGACGTCACGGTCGCCTATGGCGCAGATGCCCTGCAGAAGGTGGACGTGTGGGTGCCACGCGGGGCCGGACCGCATCCGGTGGTGGTGATGGTGCACGGCGGCTGCTGGCAGACGTCGATCGCCGACCGGCGGCTGATGGACTGGGTTGCGGGTGACCTGCGCGATGCCGGCGTCGCGGTGTGGAACATCGACTATCGCGGGGTGGACCGCGACGGCGGCGGCTATCCTGGCACCTTCCGCGACGTCGCGCAGGCCGCCGATGCGCTGCGCGACCATGCCGCGCGATATCACCTCGATATTCGCCGCGTCGTCGCGATCGGCCATTCGGCGGGCGGGCATCTTGCGCTGTGGCTGGCGGG
>NZ_LSJO01000630.1:0-4433 GCF_001556735.1 Sphingomonas sp. CCH9-F2
GGCGGCGCGCGCGCGGACGCGGTGACGCTGCTCGGCACCGATGCCGCCGCCGGCACCGACGCCGCGACGCTGGCGAAATCGCAATCGGTGCGCGCACCCGACGGGTCGACGCGCGCGGTTCCCGGCGCGGTTGTCACCTATCGTCTCGTCGCCCGCTTCACCGCGCCCGCACTCGCCGCGCTGGTGGAGGACGCGGTGCCCCCCGGCACACGCTACGTCGCCGGCAGCCTCAGCGTCGATGCGCGCGCGGTCTCCGATGCCGACGACGACGATGCCGGCCGGTTCGACGGCACGGCGATCCACGTGGCGCTTGGCGACGTGCCCGCCGCCGCCACCCGCACCATCCGGTTCCAGGTCACCATCCAGTGAGGAGTTGCGTCATGTTCCGTTCCCCCTTCCCGCTCACAGCGGTCGCGCTTGCCGCGGTCGCGCTGCCCGCCGCCGCCGCCGCGGCGCCCGGTCCACTCCAGATCAGCTCGCGCGTGATGGTCGAAACCAGGGCGCGCGCCGCCGACGGCACCACCCGCCTCGCGCTGGCGCCCGCACGCCGTGTCGTGCCGGGCGACCGCGTCACCGTCGTGCTGGCCTATCGCAACACCGGCGCACAGCCGCTGGCGGGCGTCACGCTCGACAATCCCATCCCGCGCGGGCTGGTCTATCGCGCGCCCGCGCCCGGATCGGCCGCACCGGCGGTATCGCTCGACGGGCGTCGCTACGCCGCGCTGGATCAGCTGCGCGTCGCGCTTCCCGGCGGCGGCACCCGCGCCGCCGTTCCCGATGATGTCACCCACGTACGGTGGCGCCTCGACCGCCCGTTGACGGCCGGCGGTGGGGGTGAATTCGCGTTCCAGGCCGTCCTCCACTGATCCCCTCGACTTCGTCACGCACCGAAAAAGGAAGGATAACCACGTCATGTTCGTGAAAAGGGCGCTCGCCGTCATGTTGGCGGGCACCGCTACGCTCGCGCTCGCCACGGCGGCGCAGGCGCAAAGCGCCGCGTCCGAAACCACCGCCGGCACGTCGATCAGCAACACCGCATCGGCGACCTACACCGTCAACGGCGCACCGCAGACCGCGACGTCGACCACCGCGACGTTCGTGGTCGACCGGAAAGTGAACTTCACCGTCGTCACCACGCAGACCGGCTTCACCCAGGTCAACCTGGGGCAGCAGGACGCGGTCACCACCTTCCGCGTCACCAACCTGACCAACGGGGTACAGGATTTCCTGCTCGATCCCGATCAGCAGAATATCTCGGTCGGGATCCTGCCGGGGACCGACAATTTCGACCTGACGAACCTGCGCGCGTTCGCCGATTCGAACAACAACGGCATCTACGATCCGGGCGTCGATACCGCGACCTGGATCGACGAACTGGCCCCCGATGCCAGCGTGACGGTGTTCATCGTCGGCAACGTCCCCAACCAGGCCGGGGCACAGCTGGCGTTCGATTCGCTGCACGTCACCGCCGCCGCCGGCGGCTCGACGGCGGTGAAGGGCACCGCGCTGGTGGCCACCGACCTCAACCTCGGCAATGCCGACAATACGGTCGACATCGTCTTCGCCGACGATGACAGCGACGGACTGCTGTACCTGGGCGACATCGCGCGCAACGGCCAGGGCCGCGCTTATGCCGGCTATCAGGTCGTGACCACCAACGTCGCGCTCAGCGTGATGAAATCGGTGCGCGTGCTCGACGACGGAGTGAACACCCTCAATCCGAAGGCGATACCCGGCGCCACGCTGGAATATTGCCTGCGGGTCGCCAATGCCACGCTGACGACACCGGCGGATGCGGTGACGCTGACCGATATCGTGCCGACGCACACCACCTACGTCCCCGGTTCGATCTCGATCGGCACGCCGGGCGTGCTGGGCATCGCCTGTGTCGCCAGCGGCTCGCCCGAGGATGACGACGCCGACGACAGCGGCGACAGCGACGGTGCCATCGCCAACTACGATGCCGGAACGAAGACGCTCACCGCGCGGCTCGATCGCGTGGCCGGCGGCGGGAGCACCGCGGTCTCGTTCAAGGTCAAGATCGACTAATCCACCCTCTTGTCCGGGAGCAGCGCCCCTCCGGCGTGCGGGTTCGCCCGCGCGCCGGGGATCGACCCGTCATGCCCATCGTCCGCCGCCTTTCGCTGGCGCTTGCCGCCGCCCTTGCGATGCTGGTCGTCGCCCCCGCCCGCGCCGACGATGTCGCGCGCGTCACCAACGTCGCCACGCTGTCGCTCGGGGCGCCCGATGCACGGGTGCAGGTGCGTTCGAACGCCGTGACGCTCGACGTCGACCGGACGAAGCACCCGACGACGCTCGGCTTCCGGTTGCTGCCACCCGGCTATGCGCTCTCGGGCGAACGCTGCGAAACGACGCCCGCGCTGCGCTACACCCCCGCGCCGATCGACGCCGATACGCTGTCGCGCGCCGCCCCGGTCGCGGCGCTAGACCGGCGCACACCGGTGATCCTGGTGCTCGACAATCCCGGCAGCAACCACGACCCCGCGGTGCGCGAAGGCGCGACGATCCACATGACCACCGATGGCTATGACGGCCCGGTGACGCTGCTCGAAACCGGGCCCGACACCGGCAGTTTCGCCGGCGGCGTGTCGTTGGGTGGCAACGATCCGGCGGCCGAGGCGTGTGACGTGGCCCTCGAACGCGGCGGGCGGATGCGGCTCTCGTTCACCGAGGACCCGTACAGCTTCGGCTCGGTCGCCGAAATGCTGATCGACCCCGCCGGCGAGATCTTCGATTCGGTCACCGGCACGCCGGTCGATGGCGCGCAGGTGACCCTGCTCGACGAAGGCGGCCACCCCGCCACCGTCTTCGGCGACGACGGCGTCAGCCGCTACCCGGCCACCGTCACCAGCGGCGGAACCGTGCGAGACGCCTCGGGCCGCACCTACGTCCAGCCCCCCGGCCGCTATCGGTTCCCGCTCGTGGCCCCCGGGCGCTACCATCTGCACGTGGAGCCGCCCGCCGGCTATACCGCGCCGTCCACCCGCTCCCCAAACGATCTGGCGCCGTTGCGCAATCCGGGGGGACGAGCGTTCGTCATCAACGATGCCTCGTTCGGCGGCACCTTCGTCCTGAGCAAGCCGGACCCCTTCTACGCCGACGTGCCGGTCGACCGTGCCGGCCCGTCCGCGCTGCTGCTCACCAAGACGGCATCGGTGCGCGAGGCATCGCCCGGCGACATCGTGCAATATCGCGTCACTCTGGCCAATCGCACCGCCGTCGACGCGCGCAACGTGCGGGTCACCGACCTGCTGCCCCTCGGGCTGCGCTATCAGCCCGGCTCGACGCGTGGGGCGGACGAACCGCGCGTCGCCGCTGACGGGCGCACGCTGTCGTTCGTGATACCCGTGCTGCGCGCACGTGCCACCATCGGCCTTCGCTACGTCGTCACCGTCACCCCCGGCGCGCCGCCGGGGGAAGCGGTCAACCGCGTGCTGGCATCGGGCAGCGCCGGCGCGACCGGTAACGAGGCGGCCGCCTCCGTCCGGCTGCGCCCGCTGCTGTTCAGCGACGGCTTCACCGTGATCGGCCGCGTGACCGAGGGGGCGTGCGGCGATCCGGCGCGCCGTCGCAAGGGCGTGGCGGACGTGCGCATCCTGCTGGAGGACGGCACCTTCGTCGTCACCGACCGCGACGGCCTGTACCACCTCGAGGGCATCCGCCCCGGCCGCCACGTCGTCCAGCTCGATCGCCACGGCATTCCCGCCACGCACCGCGCGGTCGTGTGCGATGCCGATACCCGCGCGGCGGGCGACGCGCTGTCCCGCTTCGTGGACAGCGACGGCGGGCTGCTGAAGCGGGTCGATTTTCAGCTGGCGCCGACCGGCCGCACGGCGGATGCCGCCACGGCGCTGCCGATCGCCGTCGCGCCCGATGCGATCGCTGCGGGCAATCGCGACTGGTTCGAGGGCCAGGCGCCGGGCGTCGCGATGCTGTTCCCGCTGGCCGACCACAATCCCCGCGCCCCCGCGGTGCGCGTCGTGGTCAAGCATCTGTCGGAACAGCGCGTCGCGCTGACGGTGAACGGCGTGCAGAGCGACGCGCTCGCGTTCGACGGGACGGAGGCGCGCGCCACCGGCGTCGCGATCTCGCGCTGGAGCGGCATTGCGCTGGCGGACGGCGACAACCGGATCGAGGCCCGCGTGCTCGCCGCCGACGGCGCGGTCGTCACCGTCATCACGCGCATCGTCCATTCCTCGGGCACGCCGGCACATGCCGTCGCGCTGCCGCAGGCCAGCCGCCTCATCGCCGACGGCGTCACCCGGCCGCTGGTCGCGGTGCGGCTGACCGATCGTGCCGGCCGCCCAGTGCGCGCGGGCACCAGCGTGCCCGTGCGGGTGGAGGCGCCCTATGCCCCCGCGCTCGACGTCGCGCTCGACCAGCGCCGCCGCGCGACCGCCGCCTCGCCGGCC
>NZ_LSJO01000631.1:0-5682 GCF_001556735.1 Sphingomonas sp. CCH9-F2
CCGGCAACGACAGCTCAGAATTGACTTGCGACCAGCGCGATTAGACGACGATCGAGTTTCGGGAACGGCGTCTCGCCCGTATGACTCGATTCGAGAATCGACAAAGCGCGGCTATGGTCAGCAACCCACAAACACGAATTTGAGATCTAAATGCTGATATTTAGAGGATAGGTATGCTACGCCCATTCATTCCTGCGCGCGATCATGGTCAATCCCAATCGTTCTACGAAGCCTTGGGCTTTGTAGTCGAATATGCAGACGATAGCATCGCCGTCATGTCGAACGGTGACGCGAGCTTCCTCCTTCAGAACTTCTATGTGAAGGAACTGGCTGAGAATTTCATGGTGCAGCTAGTGGTTTCGGACTGCAAGGAATGGTGGCATCGCCATAATCCCGCAGCCGTGGCAGAACGGTTTGGCGCACTAGCCCCAACAGCTCAAGCGGTTCAGCCTTGGGGTTTGACGGTCGGCTTTGTTCACGATCCTTCCGGAGTGCTGTGGCATATAACCGAAAGATTGTGATGACCGTCCGGAGCGCCACTGGTAAGTTGTCCGGCTTTCCCAAGAGGGAACCTGTGACGGGAATTCCCCCGCGCGGATCACGCCGCAAGGACTCCCGCGCGCATCGTTTCCCAAAACCTGTTCCCGATCGCACTTTCCCGAAACGGATCGATGGAGACGGGGAAACGGGGAAGCGGGAAGCCGCGCCTGAGCGAACGCGTGCTTCGTCAGGCGGGTTGCGCGCTCCGCTTACCGCACCAAACCCTGTCCTACACCGCCGCGATCCGGCATGATCGGCGGACGTTCCTTCTCACCGTCCAGCCTCGCCGTGAACCGACGCCGTCCGCCCGCGCTCGGTCGCGCCCGTGACGCGACACTCTGGCGACACGCACGCGCCCACATTCGCCGAAAAAACCGCGCGGCGTCTCAACATTCGCAACATTCGCGGGCGATGGTGACGCGGCTAGTCCTGCCGCGCCAGCCATTCCTCCAGCCACTTGATCGTATATTGCCCTTCGCGGAACTCGGGATCGTCCAGCAACGCCTGGTGCAGCGGGATGGTGGTCTTCATCCCCTCGATCACGAATTCCTCCAGCGCGCGGCGCAACCGGCGCAGCGCGCCTTCGCGCGTCGTGCCGTAGACGATCAGCTTGGCTATCATGCTGTCATAGTACGGCGGCACCTTGTACCCGGCGTATAGTCCGGAATCGACGCGCACGTGCATCCCGCCCGGCGCATGGTACTGCTTCACCAGCCCGGGGGAGGGCGCGAAGGTGCGCGGATCCTCGGCATTGATGCGGCATTCGATCGCATGGCCGCGGAAGATCACGTCCTCCTGCCGCAGCGTCAGCGGGTGCCCCTCCGCGACGCGGATCTGCTCGCGCACCAGGTCCAGCCCGGTGATCGCCTCGGTCACCGGATGCTCCACCTGCAAACGGGTGTTCATCTCGATGAAGTAGAACTCGCCGTCTTCCCACAGGAACTCGATCGTCCCCGCGCCGCGATAGCCCATGTCGGCCATCGCCTTCGCCACGATCCCGCCCATCCGCTCGCGCTCATCGGCGGAAATGACCGGGGAGGGCGCCTCCTCCAGCACCTTCTGGTGGCGGCGCTGGAGCGAACAGTCGCGCTCGCCCAGGTGGATGGCGTTGCCGTTGCCGTCGCCGAAGATCTGGAATTCGATGTGCCGCGGATTGCCGAGGTACTTTTCCATATAGACGGTGGCATCGCCGAACGCCGCCTTCGCCTCGGTCCCGGCCTGCTGCATCAGCGTTTCGAGCTGGTCGGCGGACTGGCACACCTTCATGCCGCGCCCGCCGCCGCCGCTGGCGGCCTTGATGATGACCGGATAGCCGATCCGTTCGGCCAGCGCCTTCGCCTCGGCCACGTCGCTGATCGCGCCGTCCGAGCCGGGCACCAGCGGCAGTCCCAGCGCGCCGGCGGTGCGCTTGGCTTCCACCTTGTCGCCCATCACCCGGATATGCTCGGGCTTCGGACCGACGAAGATCAGGTTGTGCAGCTCGACGATCTCGGCGAACTTGGCATTCTCGCTGAGGAAGCCGTAGCCGGGATGGATCGCGTCCGCGCCGGAGATTTCCGCCGCGGATATGATGTTCGGGATGTTCAGATAGCTGTCGGTCGCCGCCGGTGGGCCGATGCAGATCGCCTCGTCCGCCAGCCGCACGTGCATCGCATCGGCGTCGGCGGTGGAATGGACCGCGACGGTCTTTATCCCCATTTCGCGGCACGCACGGTGGATGCGCAGCGCGATTTCGCCGCGGTTGGCGATCAGCAGCTTCTTGATCTGCGCCACGCCGCTTACTCGACGACGACCAGCGGCTGGTCGAACTCGACCGGCTGGCCGTTCTCGACCAGCACCGCCTTCACCACGCCCGCGTTCGGCGCGACGATCGGGTTCATCACCTTCATCGCCTCGACGATCAGCAGCGTGTCGCCCGCCGCCACGCTCTGCCCGACGCTGGCGAACGGCTTGGCGCCTGGTTCGGCGGCCAGATAGACCGTGCCGACCATCGGCGAGCGGACAGCATTGGCATCCGACGGCGCCGACGGTCCGGCGACGTCGACCTGCGGCGCGCTGCCGGCGGCGGCCGGTGCGGGCGCGGCGGGTGCCGGCGCGTAATGGACCGGCGCGGCGACCGCGGCGGCCTTGCGCGCGACGCGGATCTTGCGATCGCCGTCCTCGACTTCGATTTCGGTCAGCTGCGTGGCGTCGAGCAGCTGGGCAAGCTGGCGGACCAGATCGACATCGACCTGCATCGCGCCCGGATTGTTGTTGTCGGTCATGCGACCCCATTCCCCTAGATTAGGGCGCGCCTCCTGTCAGAAGCGGGCCGCTGCTTCAAGCGCGAGCATATACGACAAAGCGCCGAACCCGGCGATACTGCCCTTTGCCGCGCGTCCCACGAACGAGGTGTGGCGGAATTCCTCCCGCGTGTGCGGGTTGGACAGATGCACCTCGATCACCGGGGTGCGGATCGATTTGATCGCGTCGTGCACCGCGATCGACGTGTGCGTGAAAGCGCCGGCGTTCAGGATCACGGCGCGTGCGTCATATGCCTGCGCCTCGTGCAGCCAGTCGACCAGATGCCCTTCGTGGTTGGACTGGCGCATGTCGATCGCCAGCCCCAGTTCGCGCGCCCGGTCCTCCAGCGCGCCGGCGATATCGTCCAGCGTGTCGTGGCCGTAGATCTCCGGCTCGCGCGTGCCGAGCAGGTTCAGGTTCGGGCCGTTGAGGACGAAGACGGTATCGCTCATGTGCGCAGCCATCGCACCGTCCGCGGCGCAGCGCAACGTTGCCCCGCCCGCCCGGCGACCCTAGATGACGCGCATGACCCACAGCGACGGCACCATCACCATCACCGTGAACGGCGAGCACAAGCGCGTTCACGCCGGCCTTTCCATCGCGGACCTGGCGCAGTCGCTGGGGCTGGTGCCCGAAAAGGTCGCGGTGGAACGCAATCTGGAGGTCGTGCCGCGCTCCACGCTGGCGCAGGTGATCGTCGAGGACGGCGACGAGCTGGAGATCGTCCACTTTGTCGGCGGCGGCGATCACGATGCGGACACCTGGACCGTCGCCGGGCGCACCTTCCGGTCGCGGCTGATCGTCGGCACCGGCAAGTACAGGGATTTCGCGCAGAACGCCGCCGCGCTGGAGGCGTCGGGCGCGGAGATCGTCACCGTCGCCGTGCGGCGCGTCAACGTCAGCGATCCGAACGCGCCGATGCTGACGGATTATATCGATCCGAAGAAGGTCACCTATCTGCCGAACACCGCCGGCTGCTTCACCGCCGACGACGCGATCCGTACCTTGCGGCTGGCGCGCGAGGCGGGGGGCTGGGACCTCGTCAAGCTGGAGGTGCTGGGCGAGGCGCGCACGCTCTATCCCGACATGCGCGAGACGCTGAAGGCGACCGAGGTGCTGGTGCGCGAAGGCTTCAAGCCGATGGTCTATTGCGTCGACGATCCGATCGCGGCGAAGCAGCTGGAGGAAGCCGGCGCGGTCGCGATCATGCCGCTGGGCGCGCCGATCGGTTCGGGGCTGGGCATCCAGAATCGCGTGACGATCCGCCTGATCGTGGAGGGCGCGAACGTGCCGGTGCTGGTCGACGCCGGCGTCGGCTGCGCCTCGGATGCGGCGGTGGCGATGGAGCTGGGCTGCGACGGGGTGCTGATGAACACCGCCATCGCCGAGGCGAAGGACCCGGTGCTGATGGCCGCGGCTATGAAGTCGGCGGTGGAGGCGGGGCGAATGAGCTATCGCGCGGGGCGCATGGGGCAGCGTCGCTATGCCGACCCGTCCAGCCCATTGGCCGGTTTGATCTAGGTCATTTTGGCGGAACAACCCGCGTCGCCCGCCGTTCTGGCTGTATAGGTTCAACAGCCAGTAACGGAGTAAGGCGATGGGCGAGCTGGTCGACAAGATCAAGGGCAATGTCAACGAGATGGTCGGCAAGGCGAAGGAAGCCCTTGGCGATCACAACCATGACGAAAGCCTGAAGGCCGAAGGTCAGGCGCAGCAGGCGCAGGGCAAGGGCGAACAGTTCAAGGGCAAGGTCAAGGGCGCGCTCGGCGACGATATCTGACCTGTCGTTTTCCTTCGGGTCGCACCGGAAGGATGGGGCCGCTCCGTACCACGGGGCGGCCCTTTTGCTGCCGGCTGGTCATTGGTTGCGGATCGCGGTCAGCGTCGTCCCGGCCGTGATCTGCTCGACATCGGTCTTGCAATGGAGCAGTCGCAGTCCGGCCTGCTCCATCGCGCGGTCCAGCGCGGGAGCGAAGGCGGCAGTCGTCTCGACCGTCTCCGCCCATCCGCCATAGGCGCGGGCGAGCGCGGCAAAGTCCGGATTGGCGAGCTGCGTGGCGCACGGGCGGCCCGGAAACTCGCGCTCCTGATGCATGCGGATCGTGCCATAGGCGCCGTTGTCGACGACGATCACCAGCATGTCGGCGCGATGCTGGACCGCGGTGGCCAGTTCCTGTCCGTTCATCAGGAAATCGCCATCTCCGGCGACCGCCACGACCATCCGCCCCGGCCGGCGCAGCGCCGCCGCGACCGCGGCGGGCACGCCATAGCCCATCGCGCCGGCGGTCGGCGCCAACTGGGTCCCCGGCCCGGCGTAGCGCCAGTAACGATGCCACCAACCCGAAAAATTGCCCGCGCCGTTGCAGATGATCGTGTCCGCCGGCAACCGCGCGCGCATCGCCGCGACGCACGGGCCAAGGTCGAGGGTCACGCCTTCGCGGGGGCGGGCGGTGGTCCATTCGCGATAGGCATCGTGCGCCGCGGCGGTATGCGACACCACCGGTCCGTCGATCGGCAGCAGCGCCTCGGCGAATTCCGCCATCCCGGCGCAGATCGCCAGATCGGTGGCATAGGTGCGGTAAAGCTCGTCCGGGTCGGGATGGACATGGACCAGCCGCTGGCCCGGGTGATCGGGCGTTACCAGCGTGTAGCCGTCGGTCGTCGCCTCCCCCAGTCGCGCGCCGACCACCAGCAACAGGTCCGCCTCCCGCACGCGCGCCAGCACCGCGGGGTTGGGGCCGTAGCCCAGGTTGCCGGCATAGGCGGGGCAATCGTTGGGAACGGCGTCCTGCCTGCGGAATGCAGCGACCACGGGGACGCCGGCATGGGTGGCCCATACGGCAAAGGCGCCTGCGGCGG
>NZ_LSJO01000632.1:0-6244 GCF_001556735.1 Sphingomonas sp. CCH9-F2
CGCCATCCACTCAACCCCGTAACGATGTGAAAAAACAGCCGCCATTGTCCGCGCGCGCGAGTCCGACGTCAAGATGGCGCGGGCGGGGGGAGGGATCGCGAGCGCGAGGCGGGGACACCGCTTCAGGTGGCCGTGACCTGCGACTTCCGCGTGGGGACGTTGGGCGCCATTCGCGTAAACGAGGGTAAAACGGCCCGCGCGGCGGCTTCCGGGCCTTCGCACCTGGAGGCCGCCGATCACGGGAACCGGCTAGAGCTTCACGGCAGCGTTGCCGCCATCTGCCCAGAGCGCCGATCCCGTGACGAAACTCGACATATCACTGGCGAGGAACAGCGCTGCCTGCGCGATCTCTTCGGGGCGGGCGATCCGCTTCATCGCGTGGAGACCGGCAGCCCATTCGCGCTGGGCGGCGTCGCCGGCCATGTCGGTCGCGGTGCCGCCAGGTAGGAGAGCGTTGGCGCGGATGCCGGCCGCGGCGTAATCGGCCGTGATGCCGCGGACCAGGCCCATGAGGCCCGCCTTGGCTGCGCCATACGGCCCCATGCCCGGCAACCCCACGCTATTGCCGACGAAGCTGCTCGTAAAGACCAGCGTGCCGCCCCCTTGCTCGATCATGGCAGGAACTTGCGCGCGGGTACCCAGGAAGGCCGCGGTCAAATTCGACGCCAGCACCTCCGCCCATTGGCGAGGCTCGATCTCCGCGAGCGGCCCCATGGTGCCGACCGAGCCGGCATTGTTGAACGCGACGTCCACGCCACCAAATGTCGCGCGTGCGGCGGCAACCGCCTTATCATGCGTACCCGCTTCGGTGACGTCTCCAACGACGGCGAGCGCGCGACCGCCTTGCGCCTCGATTTCATCGACCGCCGATGCCAGCGCCGCATCGCGCCGGGCGACGAGCACCACAGACGCGCCGTGCGCGGCAAACAGTTTGGCGGCCGCTTTCCCGATCCCGGAACTGGCACCCGTGATGATCGCGACCTTGCCGTCCAGCATTCTCATTTGATGGCTCCCTTGATGGAGCCGATCAGCTAGCGAGCCTTTCCGCTGCACGCGTCTCGTTTCTTGTCATCAAATTGACGAAGCGGCTCTGCGCGGGACGAGCTTTCCCGAAGCGGTCGACGGGTCACCGAATATCGGGAAAGCCGGGACGTCGCGGCGGCGTCGGGCGGATCAGAACGCGGGTTCTTCGCCCGGCTTTTCCGGCACGTGGATGCCGCATTCCACCTTGTCCCAGCCGCGCCAGCGGCCGGCGCGCGGATCTTCGCCGGGGCGGACCTTCGACGTGCAGGGGGCGCAGCCGATCGAGAGATAGCCCTGCGCCTCCAGCGGATGGCGGGGCAGGTCGTGGGCGTCGAAATAGGCGTCGAGCCGCGCCTTGTCCCAATCGGCGAGCGGGTTGATCTTCAACCGGCCCTCATCCGCCTCGAACCGCGGCAGCGCGCGGCGCGAGCTGGCCTGGAAGCCCTTGCGCCCGGAAATCCAGGCGTCGAAGGGCATCAGCGCGCGCCGCAGCGGCTCGACCTTGCGCAGGTCGCAACAACCGTCGGGGTCGTAGGACCAGCGCAGCCCCTTGTCGTCCTTCAGCCGCAGCAGCCGCGGGTCGGGGCGGAACACGCGCAGGTCGGTGAAGCCTAGCCGCTCGGCCAGTTCGTCGCGATAGGCGAGGGTCTCGCCGAACATCTTCTGCGTGTTGGTGAAGATGACCGGCACGTCGCGGTCGACCGCGGCGATCATGTGCAGCAGCACCGCTGATTCGGCCCCGAACGAGGAGACCGCGGCGACGCGCCCCTTCAACTCGCCCGCCAGCAGCGCGGCGAGCAAATCCTGCGTCGCGACCCCGGCGAAGCGCGCCTCCATCGCGGCGGCATCCTCGGCGGTGAAGACCGGGCGCACGTCGATCGTGTCGAGCTGGCGCGCGGGTTCAGCCATGACGCAGCTTCCACACCGGGACCGCGCCGTCCGCGGCCTTCTGATACGGTTGCGGATAGCGGGCGAGCGAGCGTTGCAGCACCGCGGCGTCGATCGGCGCGGCGGGCGCGAAGCTGTCGAAGCCGCAGCGGCGCATCAGCGGGATCTGATCGACCAGCACATCGCCCTCGGCGCGCAACTCGCCGCGATACCCCGCCTCGCGCAGGATGCGCGCGGTGGAATAGCCGCGACCGTCGCGGAAGCTGGGGAACGACACCTCGATCAGCGCCAGTCGGTCGAGATGCGGGATCAGCGCGCGCGCCTCATCCCCCGGCTCGACGCGCACCGCGGTGGCGTTCGACTGGTCCGCCAGGAACGAATCGAGCGTGACCGCCGGCTCCTCATGCGGGGTGTCGTCGCGAAAGCGCAGGAATGCGGCTTCCTCAGCCATAGATCGCCTCCTTGAACGGCGTCATCCCGACGCGGCGATAGGTGTCGACGAACCGTTCGCCGGGGTCGCGCACTTCCAGATATTTGTCGGTGACGCGCTCGATCGCGTCGACCACGCCGTCCTCGTCGAACCCCGGGCCGGTGATCTTGCCCAGCGACACGTCCTCGGCGCCCGAACCGCCCAGCAGCAGCTGGAAATTCTCGGTCCCCTTCCGGTCGACGCCCAGGATGCCGATGTGCCCGGCGTGATGGTGGCCGCAGGCGTTGATGCAGCCGGAGATCTTGAGCTTCAGCTCGCCCAGGTCGCGCTGGCGTGCCGGATCGGCGAACCGCTCGCCGATCTTCTGCGCCAGCGGGATCGAGCGCGCGTTGGCGAGGCTGCAGTAATCGAGCCCGGGGCAGGCGATGATGTCGCTGATGAGGTCGAGGTTCGCCTCCGCCAGCCCGGCGTCGACCAGCGCGGTCCACACCGCTTTCAGATCGGCGATGCGGACGTGCGGCAGGACGATGTTCTGCGCATGGGTGACGCGCAGTTCGTCGAAGCCGTAGCGCTGCGCCAGGTCCGCCATGACGTCGATCTGGTCGGCGCTGGCATCGCCGGGGATGCCGCCGACGGGCTTGAGCGAGATGTTGACGATCGCATAACCCGGCTGGCGGTGTGCGCGCACGTTCTGGTCCAGCCAGACCGCGAAATCGGGGTCGGTGCGATCGGCGACGTCACCGGCGGCGGCCGCGTCGAAGGCGGGGGGCGCGAACATCGCGGTGATCCGCGCCAGCTCCGCCGCGGGCGGATCGATGCCCAGCGCCTTGACCTGCGCGAACTCCTCCTCGACCTGTCGGCGATAGTCGTCGGGGCCGATTTCGTGGAGCAGGATCTTGATCCGCGCCTTGTAGATATTGTCGCGCCGGCCGTAGCGATTGTAGACGCGCAGGCACGCCTCCAGATAGCTCATCAGGTCGTCGGCGGTGACGAAGTCCCTGATTTCATGCGCGATCATCGGGGTGCGGCCCATGCCGCCGCCGACGAAGATCGCCGCGCCCAGCACGCCGTCGCGCTCATGCAGCCGGATGCCGATATCGTGGAGCCGCATCGCCGCGCGGTCTTCCTCCGCGGCGATCACCGCGATCTTGAACTTGCGCGGCAGGTAGGTGAATTCGGGGTGGAAGGTGCTCCACTGCCGGATCAGCTCGGCCCAGGGGCGCGGGTCGGTCACCTCGTCCGCGGCGGCGCCGGCATATTGGTCCGAACTGATGTTGCGGATGCAATTGCCGCTGGTCTGGATCGCGTGCATCTCCACCGTCGCCAGCTCGGCGAGGATGTCGGGCGCCTGATCCAGCCGGATCCAGTTGTACTGGATGTTCTGGCGCGTCGTGAAATGGCCGTAGCCGCGATCATAGGTGCGCGCGACATGCGCCAGCATCCGCATCTGGCGGCTGTCGAGCGTGCCATAGGGGACGGCGACGCGCAGCATATAGGCGTGCAGCTGGAGATACAGGCCGTTCATCAGCCGCAGCGGCTTGAACTGGTCCTCGGTGATCTCGCCCGCCAGCCGGCGGCGCACCTGGTCGCGGAATTCGTCGACGCGCGCGTCGACGATCGCCTGGTCGTATTTGTCGTACCTGTACATCAGATCACCCAGCTTCCCGCCGCCGGATCGGCGGGCTTCAACGTCAGGTCGGGGCGCACGGTCGGGCCGAGCGCGCGGATACGGTCCTTGATATGCGCGGGGCGCGGACCGTCGGCGGTCGCGGTCGCCTCGATCACATAGGGGACGTTGACTCGCCGCGCAGCTTCCTCCTCACGCGCGATCGCCTCGGCGCGATCGCCCGCGTCCACCGCCTGTTCGACATGGCGGGACCAATCGCCGCCGGTCCACCACACCACGTCGCCGGTCGCCAGATCGTTGCCGGTAATCAGTCTCACGCCGCATTCCCCACTGCCATGCCATCCGCCACGCGCGCATAGCCCGCCAGACGGTCCTGCGCATCCGACAGTTCCACCACTTCGCCCACCACGATGATCGCGGGGCTGGCCACCTTCTCGCGCGCGACCATCGCGCCCAGATCGGCCAGCAGCGTGCGCAGCGCGCGGTGACCGGGCAGCGTGCCCTTTTCCAACACCGCGACCGGCATGTCGGGGGCGACGCCATCGGCCATCAGCTTGTCGGCGATCGCCTCCGCGGTGGCGACACCCATGTAGATCACCAAGGTGCGCCCCTGGCCGGCCAGCCCGGACCAATCCTGTTCCGCCAGCCCCTTGCACTGGCCCGCGACGAAGCTGACCGCGCTGCTGTGATCGCGGTGGGTCAGCGGCAGCATTGCCTCCGCCGCGCAGCCCAGCGCCGCCGACACGCCCGGAATCACCTCCACGGCGAGGCCGGCGGCGCGCACCGCTTCCACTTCCTCGCCGCCGCGGCCGAAGATGAACGGGTCGCCGCCCTTCAGCCGCACGACCACGCTGCCGGCGATGACATGCGCGACAATCAGCGCATTGATCGCCTCCTGCGGCAAGGTATGGCGCGCGCGGCGCTTGGCGACCGAGATGCGCTGTGCCGCCGGGGGGGCGAGATCGAGCACGCGCGGGTCGATCAGCCCGTCGTGGACGACGACATCGGCCTGGCGCAGCGCCTCGACCGCGCGCACCGTCAGCAGCCCCGGATCGCCCGGACCGGCGCCGACCAGGATGACGCGCCCGCGCGCCTCGGGATCGAGAAGACTTGCCATGCTCGCCAGATGGGCCGCCGCCGGTCCGCGCGCAAATCATCGCTGCTTGGCAAGCACGTAGGACAGGTTTGCACTCCATTGGCAGGCACGCGCCGGTGGCGTAGGGCAGGGGCATGGACCAAGCGACGGATAAAGCGGCGGATCACGCCGACGTGCTCATCCTCGGCGGCGGGCTGGTGGGCGCGTGCCTTGCCGTCGCGCTCGACCGGCATGGCCTGTCCTCGATCGTGGTCGATCCGGCGGACCCGGCGGTGACGCTGTCGGCCGGGTTCGACGGCCGCGCCTCCGCCGTCGCCAGCGCCAGCCACAAGATGCTCGACGCGATCGGCGTGGGCCAGGCGCTGGCGGGCAAGGGCTGCGCGATCCGGCAGATCCGCGTCAGCGACGGGCTGGCGCCCGGCAAGCTCGATTTCATCCCCGCGCCCGACGATGCCGCGCTGGGCACGATGTACGAAAACCGCCTGCTGCGCCGCGCGCTGTACGATGCGGCGGTGGCCGCGCCGCACGTCGACCTGAGGATGCAGACCCGCGCGACCGAGGTGGAGCGCGACGCCGACGGGGTGCGCGCGACGCTGTCGTCGGGCGCGCGCGTCACCGCCGACCTGCTGGTCGCCGCGGAGGGGCGCCAGTCGCCCACCCGCGAGGCGGCGGGGATCACCGTCGCGCGCTGGCAATACGATCACACCGCGATCATCGGCGCGTTCCACCACGAACGCAGCCATGAGGATATCGCCTATGAGATCTTCTATCCCGAAGGACCGTTCGCGCTGCTGCCGCTGCCCGACGACGATATCGGCCACCGCTGCGCGATCGTGTGGACGGTGCCCGGGGACCAGGCGCCGGGGCTGCTGAAGCTGGGCGACCGCGGCTTCCTGGCGGAGGCGGAAAAGCGGATGGGCGGGTTCCTGGGCGCGCTGTCGCATGCCAGCCCGCGCGCCAGCTATCCGCTGGGCTTCCACCATGCCGCGCGGATCACCGACACGCGGCTGGCGCTGGTCGGCGATGCCGCGCACGGCATCCACCCGATCGCGGGGCAGGGGGTGAACCTGGGCTATCGCGACGTCGCGACCCTGGTCGAGGTGCTGGTCGAGGGCCGGCGGCTGGGGCTGGAGGCGGGCGATGCGCAGCTGCTGGCGCGCTACCAGAACTGGCGCAGCCT
>NZ_LSJO01000633.1:0-2104 GCF_001556735.1 Sphingomonas sp. CCH9-F2
ATTACAACCGCTTCAACAACTATATCTCGGAGCAGCAGGTCGACCAAGGCGTATGTGAGGCCGCGGCCGCACCGTCGGGCCGCGAAGTCGACCTACCCTGCTTTCAGTACCAGCAAGCAGGTGCCAGCTATTGGGGCTTCGAAGGCGATTTGTCGGCCAAGCTGTTCGAGGTGGGCGGCACGCGCATCAACGCCGACCTGCTCGGTGATTATGTCCGGGCCACCATCATCGACCGCGCCCCCGTGCCGCGCATCCCGCCGCTTCGTCTACTCGGCGGTCTGGAGGCGCAAGGCGACAAGTTCACCGCGCGGGCCGAGGTGGAGCGCGTGTTCAAGCAGGACCGTATCGCCGACTTCGAGACCCCCACGCCCGGCTACACCTTGGTAAACGCCAGTGTGAGCCTCAAACCCTTTGCCAACAACAGCAGGACATCGCTCCTGTTCAGCGCCAACAATATCTTCGACGTAGTTGCACGCCGACATTCAAGCTTCCTCAAGGACTTCGCGCCGCTTGCCGGTCGCGACATCCGGGTCTCGCTAAGGTTCGGCCTCTGACAAAGGTGTCGGGCAGCAGGCCTCCCCCACCTGGGATGCCATTTCAAAAGGTTACAGGAAGACGGGGTGGGGCGGCCTGCCCCACTCCCATAATGGAGAGGTTTGTGGCAGGGACGTTGAGAAACTCGCATCGGGGGCTGATCGAACACACGGCTTTGGGTGCTTCGTTGCTGTGCCTCATTCACTGTCTCGCGCTGCCCCTCCTCTTTGCCGCCCTTCCCGCGCTCAGCAGCGTCATTCCGGTCAGCCGGACCTTTCACCTGGTGATGCTGGCGATTGCCGTGCCGACGAGCAGCTTGGCCCTTCTCTCCGGCAGGACACGACATGGCGCTTGGTGGCCCGTAATGCTTGGCGCGGCTGGGCTTATAGTGCTCGCCATCGGTGTGCTGTCGTTCGGTGACACGCCGCTGGAAACGCCGCTGACGGTTGCCGGCGCTATCGTCCTCGCCATCGCGCATGTCGGCAATCTGAAGCTGGGGCGCGCGACATGAACCAAGTGCTTGAGAGAGGGGTGGCCTTGCCCGCCACCCCCGTCGAGCCATATTCTTGCATCATGCGTCACAAGCACGAGCAGCCGGAAGGAGAAGCGCTTGCAGAGGCCGCACGCTCCGCCTTTGAGCGCGTCGGTGAGCAGTGGACCGATATGCGGGCTCAGCTATTCAATGTCATCGTCGGTCTCGACCGACCCGCGTCGGCTTACGACATCGCCGATCGCTTTTCGGAACAGCGCGGCCGGCGCGTAGCCGCAAACTCGGTCTACCGCATTCTCGACCTGTTCGTGGCAGCCAACATCGTCACTCGCGTGGAGGTTGCAAACCGTTACCTACCTGTAGGTGCTTGCAATCGTAGCGGCGTTTGCTTGCAAACAGAGCCTTTTTTTGCTCGGATTATCTGACAACCGGCTCGGCGATCTGCTCGCGCTATCTGCCAATGTGCTCGACATCATCCTGCGCTGCTCGCAATCATAAAGGTCTGCTCACATCCCCTGCCAGCGAAACAGGGCGTCAGCGCGGCACCCGGATGGAACCTTCCGCGATCCCCTCGGCGACATTGGAGAGCATGACGGCGTAGCGATGCAAACCGGGGAAGCGACCAGCGTTCTTGTCGATTTCACCGCCGTATCCGGCGTCGAGCAACGCCTTGAAGTCGGGCATCACGTCGAACATGCCGCCGAGCAGATCGATATCGGAGGCCCCGGTAAGCAACAGGGCGTTCGCATGGGCGTCGAGACGCTTCATCGTTTCCAGCATTTCGGTCCTGGTCATCGCATCCTGTCCGCTTGCGGGGTTCCATCGCCTAGCACGACGCGCCGGCCCTGTTCGCGAAAACCTTCCTTTCTGACGACCTCGCGGGCGGGCCATGACGACAACGCATTTCTGCGGCCCGCCGCTTGTCAGAACTGTTCTGGAAACCTGCTTCGCAAAAGCGCTTGCCGGCTACGGGTTTGGAGAGCCCATTGGCACGGAGCGTGAGCACAACGCCCCGTTTGCAAGCAGCGCCGGATGATGGCGAGCACACTGGCAGATAATTCGAGCAGGACGCTCCCCGCC
>NZ_LSJO01000634.1:0-855 GCF_001556735.1 Sphingomonas sp. CCH9-F2
GTCATAGTCGATCGGGTAGCTCTTGCCCGCTGCCCTATGCCGGCATGATCGACCGCGAATTTGCTGCCGGTCTGGCAGCGGGCAAGAGCTACCCGATCGACTATGACATCGAGGGCGCCGACGTCGGCTATCGCTGGTTCGCGCGCAAGTCGCTGACGCCCTTGTTCCCTTTCGGCTTCGGCCTCAGCTATACCCGCTTCGATCACGGCCCGGTCAGGATCGCAGGCGGCGCACAGCCGCGCGCCAGCGTGACGGTCCGCAACGCCGGTGCGCGCGCCGGCAGCGAGGTAGTGCAGCTCTACCTTGTCTCGACGCCGGCCGGCGCGACGCGCCGGCTCGCGGGCTTCGCCAAGCTGGCGGTCGAGCCCGGCGCGACGGCAACGGCGACGATCCCGATCGAGCCCCGCGTCGTGGCACAGAGCAGGGATGGACGCTGGACCATGCCTGCCGGGCGCTATGGCTTCGCCCTCGGTCGGTCGGCAACAGATCTGGGACCAACCGTCACCATCACCTTGCCGGCGCGGCAATGGCGCTGAACCCAGGAAAAAGGGCATTCGCGATGACGTCGATACGATCCATCCTCGCCACCTGGGCGCTGGCGGTTCCAGCCGCCGCCACGGCGCAGTCGATCCCGGTTGCGCCCATGGCTGCCCCACCCCAGGCCGGCGC
The DNA here is from genome assembly GCF_001556735.1 of Sphingomonas sp. CCH9-F2. Taxonomy (NCBI): domain Bacteria; kingdom Pseudomonadati; phylum Pseudomonadota; class Alphaproteobacteria; order Sphingomonadales; family Sphingomonadaceae; genus Sphingomonas; species Sphingomonas sp. CCH9-F2. Next base: position 670 of record NZ_LSJO01000634.1, read on the forward strand.
GATCCCGCTGGGCACCGGCAGCGTGGCCGAGATGCCGCCCGAAAGCTGGTTCACCCTCGCCGGACGCCCGACCGTGCGCAACGTGGCCACCGCGACGCTGCTGCCGGTTCTGCCCGACAGGGCGAATGCAACGGGCGCAGCGGTGGTGATCGCGGCGGGCGGCGGGTTCGTGATGGAATCGATGGA
>NZ_LSJO01000635.1:0-1711 GCF_001556735.1 Sphingomonas sp. CCH9-F2
GCGAGCGCAACCTGTACCGCCGCTTCGCGCTGAGCGCCGCCAGCGCGCTGGTGGTGCCGAGCGACGTGCTGGAGCGGATCGCGCTGGACACGTGGAAGCAGCCGCGCGCGCGCGTCCACCGCATCGGCAACGGCATCGCCACGGCGCTCTACGCGCAGCGTCCCGATCCGAAGGCGATCCCCGGCTTCGTCCGCAACGAGCGCGAAACGGTGATCGGCAGCGTCGCCGGGCTGCGCGCGGTGAAGGACCTGCCCGCGCTGGTGCGCGCGGCCGGGGGGCTGTCGGGTCGGTTCCGGCTGGTGATCGTCGGCGAGGGGCCGGAACGCGCCGCGATCGAACAGGCGGCGCTGGCGATGGGGATCGACGACCGCGTCGTCCTGCCCGGTTTCCTCGACCGCCCGTATCGCTTCATGGGATTGTTCGACATGCTGGCGCTGTCGTCGCGATCCGAACAGGCGCCGATCAGCGTGATCGAGGCGATGGCCGCTGGCCTGCCGGTGGTCAGCCCGCCGGTCGGCGACGTGGCGCAGATGGTGTCGGCGGAAAACCGCCCGTTCATCACCGAACATCACGGCGAGGTGCGGCTGCGCGACGCGATGCAGGCGCTGGCGGGCGACAAGGCGCTGCGCGAGCGTGTCGGCTCGGCCAACCGCGCAAAGGCGGTGGCCGAGTTCGACGAGGGCGTGATGATCGCCCGCTATGCCGCGCTGTACGCGGGGGCCGCGGGGCGACCGGGGTGCCTGGGATGAGTCGCAATTTTGTCGCGTTGCGGCCCGATTGGTTTATACGGGCGCGCGTCGTCATTCTGCTGATATGGGAAATCGCGTGTTCAAGGGGCTGAAGCCGATCGTCTATGCCGGCCGCGAAGTGTGGCCGCTGGTGGAAGGTGGGAAGGGCGTTGCCGCCACCAACCACGCTTCCGCCGGCGCATGGGCCGCGGCGGGCGGGATCGGGACGGTATCGGCGGTCAATGCCGACAGCTACGATCCCGACGGCAAGATCATCCCGCAGGTCTATCACGCGCTGACCCGCCGCGAACGGCATGAGGAACTGATCGCCTATGCGATCGAGGGCGCGGTGCAGCAGGTGCAGCGCGCCTGGGAGATTGCCGGCGGAAAGGGCGCGATCAACATCAACGTCCTGTGGGAAATGGGCGGCGCGCAGCGCGTGTTGCAGGGCGTGCTGGAACGCACCCGCGGGCTGGTATCGGGCGTCACCTGCGGCGCAGGGATGCCGTACAAGCTGAGCGAGATCGCCGCGTCGTACAACGTCAACTATCTGCCGATCGTCAGTTCCGGCCGCGCGTTCCGCGCGTTGTGGAAGCGCGCCTATTCCAAGGTTTCGGACCTGCTGGGCGCGGTGGTGTACGAGGATCCGTGGCTGGCGGGCGGGCACAACGGCCTGTCCAATGCCGAAGACCCGCTGAAGCCGGAGGATCCCTATCCCCGCGTCAAGGCGCTGCGCGACACGATGCGCGAAGGCGGCATCCCCGACAGCGTGCCGATCGTGATGGCGGGCGGCGTCTGGTACCTGCGCGACTGGAACGAGTGGATCGACAACCCGGAACTGGGCCAGATCGCCTTCCAGTACGGCACGCGCCCGCTGCTGACGCAGGAAAGCCCGATCCCCGAGGGGTGGAAGGCCAAGCTGATGGAGATCGAGGAAGGCGAGGTGTCTCTCCATCGCTTCTCCCCGACCGGTTTCTATTCGT
>NZ_LSJO01000636.1:0-2143 GCF_001556735.1 Sphingomonas sp. CCH9-F2
CACCTCGCCCACCGCCTCATGCCCGACGCAGAAGCCGATATCCCCGGAAAAGCCGTGGCCGTGGTAGATGTGCAGGTCGCTGCCGCAGATGCTGCACGCCGTCATCTGCACGATGGCGTCGCGATCGCCGGCCAGCGCGGGATCGTCCATCGTGTCGTAGCGGATGTCGCGCGCGCCAAAATACCGCAATGCCTTCATGGTCATCTCCTCTCCCGCCCCGGCGTGTGCGCCTGTCTGCGGGCGACTATGGCCGCTGCGGCGCGGGCGCGCTACCCGGCAGCGCGGCCAGCCGCTTCTCCACCAGCGGCGCCAGCCGGTCGGCGACCCGCGCGACGCCGCGCGCATTGGGGTGGACCCCGTCGGGTAGCATCAGCTGGCGGTTGCCGAGCACGCCCTGCAGGATGAACGGATGGAGCGGGGCATCGTAACGCCGCGCCAGGTCGGGCCAGATGGCGTTGAACGCGGCGGCGAAATCGGGGCCGAGATTGGGCGGGGCGAGCATCCCCGTCAGCACCACGGGGATGCGCCGCTTCGCCAGTTCGCCCAGCATCGCGGTCATGTTCGCGCGGGTCTCGGCGGGGCTGAGCTGGCGCAGCACGTCGTTGCCGCCCAGCCCCAGCATCACCAGGTCGGGCGCGGGCGTCATCCGGTCCAGCGTATAGGCCAGCCGGCGGCGGCCGTCCGCGGTGGTATCGCCTGATACCCCGGCGTTGACGATCGTCGCGTTGATGCCGTGCGCGCGCAGCCGCGCCTGGATCGCATCGGGCAGGCTTTGCCCGCGCGACAGGCCGTAGCCGGCGTACAGGCTGTCGCCGAACGCCAGCACCACCCGCTTCGGCCCGGATACCGGCACGGTCGCGGCGGGCGTGGGCGTGGCGGCGCCCGCGGGCGTCGGCTCGCGCGCGGGCGCATCGCAGGCGCCCAGCAACAACGCTTGGAGAAGGGCGGCGCCCGTCGCATATGGTGTCTTCGTCATCGCCTTCAGGAACCCCCTGCCACATGAGCGCACGCGATATGGTCATCCGCGCGACGGATGTAAGGTTGACGCTGGGCGGCGTCGCCCCCGTCGATATCCTGAAGGGCATCGACCTGGCCGTCGCGGACGGCGAGAGCGTGGCGCTGCTGGGTGCATCGGGATCGGGCAAATCGTCGCTGATGGCGATCCTGTCGGGGCTGGAGCGGCCAACGTCGGGCGCGGTCGAGGTCGCCGGGGTTGATTTCGCGGCGATGGACGAGGACGGGCTGGCGATCGCGCGGCGCGGGCGGATCGGGATCGTCCTGCAGGCCTTCCACCTGCTGCCGACGATGACCGCGATCGAGAATGTCGCGGTGCCGATGGAGCTGGCCGGCGCAGGCGATGCGATGGCGCGCGCCGAGGCAGAGCTGGCGGCGGTCGGGCTGGCGCACCGGCTGCATCACTATCCCGCGCAGCTTTCGGGCGGGGAGCAGCAGCGCGTGGCGATCGCCCGCGCGCTGGCGCCGCGCCCGCGGATCGTCTTCGCCGACGAGCCGACCGGCAATCTGGACGCCGCCACCGGACAGCGGATCATGGACCTGCTGTTCGAACGGCGCGCGGACACCGGCGCGACACTGGTCGTCATCACCCACGACCCCGCGCTCGCGCAGCGCTGCGACCGGATCGTCGCGCTGGCCGACGGCCGGATCGCGGCATGACCGGCTGGTCGCTGGCGTGGCGGCTGTCGCGCCGCGAACTGTCGGCACGGTTCCGCGGGCTGCGGCTGCTGCTGCTATGCCTGTTCCTGGGGGTCGGCGCGCTGGCGGTGATCGGCAGCCTCGCCCAGGCGATCGACCGCGAGCTGGCGGCGCGCGGGCGCGTGCTGCTGGGCGGCGACGTCGAGTTCGCGGTGTCGCAGCGGCTGGCCGACGCGCCGGAGCTGGCGGCGATGCGCGCCGCGGGCCGCGTATCCGAAACGGTGCGGATGCAGTCGATGGCGGTCGCCGCCAACGGCGCGACCGCGCCGGTGCAGCTGAAGGCGGTCGACCGCGCCTATCCGCTGTACGGGCGGCTGACGCTGGCGGACGGGCGGACGGTGGGGGCGCCGGCGGACGATACGGTGTGGATCGGCCGCGCGCTGGCGGAGCGGCTGGCGGTGGCGCCGGGCGCGACGTTGCGGCTGGGCAC
>NZ_LSJO01000637.1:0-3725 GCF_001556735.1 Sphingomonas sp. CCH9-F2
CACTGTGTGCCTTTTCTATCTAGCGGAGCGGTGTCATTTCTACTTAGCGGTTACAGCTCTGCAGTCCGATAACATAGATTATGTTAAATGCAGAGCTTTTTGGATTTAGACTTTATGGATGGAGACAGGTCTGACGGACGTCTGACGATCTCGAACGCCGCGTTATGAACCCGCGTCTTCAGCCTCGATTGCCGCAACATCCATGTCTGGCGCCCGTACTACCTCAAGCGCGACGTTGGCGATCTCGACCGCGGTGATCTGAAGCTGCGTGATCGGCGTCGACGGCGCGTCCACACGCTCGAGGCCGTTCTCAGATATCTTGACGAGGAATCGGTCGACGTCGTTCAGGACGACGAACCTGATCGATTGTTCCTCGTCCAGCGCGAGCTGCTGGACGGTGCCCTCGTATGCGATCGTGAAGCACTCGTGGCTCGTCTTTGTCAGCACATAGGCGACGACAAACGAGTCTCCCTTCTTGACCGCTTGGACGGCCGGGTTGAGCCAGCCGAACGCGATCGCGTCGGTCTTCCCGCTAACTGCTTCCCGCTGCACCAACCAGTGCGCGATCGAGCCCGTCGCGGCTCCGATGAGGAGCATCGCGAAAAGCCACATTTCCAGCGCGAGGTCGGACGCATCGCGTGCCCCAGCGCCGCCGCGGGCGAGCGCGCGATAGATATTTGGATCGAAGCCGGGGTCGAAACAGACGCTTGTCGCCCGGCACCATGCCGCCTGGGCGGCGAAGAAGCCGGTTCCCAGAAGGTGCCCTGCGATGGTGCCGAACACCACGATGAACAGCGTCACCGTAGAGTTCGGTCGGTCCGGGGTTGGGCTGAGGAAATCGGTGCGCTCGCCGACGCGCCACCCTGCCCAGAAGCAGAGCCCCAGGAAAAGCAGCAGCAGTGCGAGGAACAGCGAGTAGCTGAACGTCACGGCCGTTACGCCGTGGCGGGAACCGCTACATCCTTGCTGTCGCGGTCACCGCCAGCGCTTGGATCGACCACATATACGCCGTTCTCGACGCGCGAGGCCTGACGCACGGCCGCCCACGTGCCGAACCTCCCCTTCACCTGCCGGGCCAGCCGCATAGATTTGGCAGTGTTCACGCGCCTGTCATTCTCCAACGCCTTAGATAGCGAATAATTCGTGAACATCCAACACGTGGCCGGGCGACGCCGGCCGGTGCTGTCGAGCCTACAGTCGGTCCTTAAGCGCCTTGGCCGGCGTGAATGTGATTTTCTTCGACGCCGCGATCGTGATCGCCTCGCCGGTCGACGGATTGCGCCCGGAGCGCTCGGGCGTGTCCTTCACCTTGAATTTGCCGAAGCCGGGAAGCGATATCTCCTCACCCTTGGCGGCCGCCTCCGCGATACCCTCGAGGAGCCCAGCCATGACCTCGAGGGCCTGCTTCTCGGTGACGCCCCGCTTGGCGGCAACGTCCTTGGCCAGATCCTTGGTGTTCATCGTCAAGCACGCTCCCCTTCATCTGTCGCTGTAGCGACCTGAAGCGATAATCGCGTCAGCGCAAGACAGGTAGCGCTCGACGATCCAGCTGACGCCTGGGGAGGCCGGCCACGCAGGTTGAAACCCGTAGGTTTCTCAAAGCGCAGAGCACAAGCCGGATTAGCCGGCGGGACCACATTAGCGTGGCTCGCTTCGGCAAACGTCGCATCAGCCGCCTGCCTTGACGGCGTGCCGGCCACGCGGTTTGGCCGCAATCGCTATGCTCGACAGATCGGTCGCGCGGTCGATTGGCACGCCCGCCGCTTTCCGCTCTGAGTAGCGATCAACAAGCTGAACCGCGTGCGGGCGCAGCAGCACCGTGAACCGCACCAGTTCCTCCATCATATCCACGATCCGGTCATAGTAGCTGGACGCCTTCATGCGCCCCGCGTCATCAAACTCGTTGAACGCCTTGGCAACGCTCGATTGGTTCGGGATCGTGATCATTCGCATCCAGCGACCCAGCACGCGCAGCGTGTTGACGCTGTTGAACGATTGCGATCCGGCCGACACCTGCATGACCGCCAGCGTGCGCCCCTGTGTCGGACGCATCCCGCCCATAGAAAGCGGCAGATGATCGATTTGAAGCTTCATAATGCTCGTGATCTGGCCATGCCGCTCCGGGCTGCACCACACCTGCCCTTCCGACCATAAGGACAGCTCGCGCAGCTCGTGGACGGCCGGATGGTCGTCGCCAGCATGTTGGTCAGGCAGCGGCAGGGTCGATGGATCAAAGATGCGCGTCTCGCAGCCGAAGAACCGGAGCAGGCGTGCCGCTTCCTCAACGCACAGCCGGGAGAAGGACCGTTCGCGCAGCGAACCGTAGAGCAGAAGGATACGCGGCGCGGGATCGAGCGGGCCGAGCCTCACGGCGGGTCGCTGGATGGCATAGGCCGGATCGAGCGCCGGCATGATATTGGGATCGGCGAGCGTGCGGAGCGGCATCAGAGGGCTTTCACGAGGTAGGCGGCCGACGCGGGGCACAGTGCGGTGAATTCGCGCGATGCGGCGATGGCCGAGGGAGCAGCGCCGCGATCGGCATCGGCATAGCCGAGCGCCCGGAAGAATGGTGCGGCCGTGGTCGTCAGGAGGTGCAGGCGCTCCACCCCGAGGTCGTGTGCCTGTCGTTCGAGGGCGGCGACCAACACCCGCCCGAGGCCATGTCGACGTCGATCGGGGACGACGACGATCGAGCGGAGCAAGCGGTCGGACCCTTCTCCCTCGAGCCCACCGAAACCGACGAGGCTATCGGCCTCAATCCGGATGATCAGGCGGCCGGGATCGGCGATATCGGCACTCGGCAGGTCCGCGGCATCGAGCAATTGTGCCAAGCCAGCCAGACCGGCAGGTTCGAGCAACGTGGCGACCGTTCTGGTCATGCGATGCTAATCCTGATTGCAAGCGCCGCGAGCGTGATGAGCAGCACCGGTACGGTGAGCGTGACGCCGACACGGAAGTAATAGCCCCATCCGATCCGCACGCCCTTTTGCCCGAGGACATGGAGCCAGAGCAGCGTCGCGAGTGAGCCGATCGGCGTCAGCTTGGGGCCGAGATCGCAGCCGATCACATTGGCGTAGATCATCGCTTCCTTGATCGCGCCGCTCGCGTGCGTGGCGTCGATCGAGAGCGCGCCCACCAGCACCGTCGGCATATTGTTCATAACCGACGACAGGACCGCTGCGATGACGCCCGTTCCTAGCGCCGCGCCCCACACGCCGCCTTGCGCGGTGCGATCCAGCAGTGCTGCCAGATGGTCGGTCAGGCCGGCGTTTCGCAGGCCATAGACGACCAGGTACATGCCGAGCGAGAAGATCACGACCTGCCAGGGTGCGCCGCGCAGCACCTTGGCCGTTGGGATCACATGGCCTCGCCCCGCGATCACCAGCAGCAGGATCGCGCCGGCAGCGGCGACGGCGCTGACAGGGACGCCGAGCGGTTCGAGCAGGAAGAAGCCGGCGAGCAGCAGTGCAAGAACGATCCAGCCCGCGCGGAATGTCGCGGCATCGCGGATCGCGTCACGCGGCGCGCGCAGCGCGCCTACGTCATAATCCGCCGGTATGTCGCGCCGGAAGAACAGCAGCAGCGCGCCAAGCGTCGCTGCGATCGACACCAGGTCGACCGGCACCATCACGGACGCATAGTCGCCGAACCCGATCCGGAAGAAGTCGGCCGACACGATGTTGACGAGGTTCGACACGACCAGCGGTAGGCTGGCGGTGTCGGCG
>NZ_LSJO01000638.1:0-2028 GCF_001556735.1 Sphingomonas sp. CCH9-F2
TCCACGCCGCGCGCGGGCGCTACGTCATCATGGGCGATGCCGACGACAGCTACGACTTCAGCGACCTTTCCGCCTTTGTCGCGGCATTGCGCGATGGCGGACAGCTGGTGATGGGCAACCGGTTCAAGGGCGGAATCCTGCCCGGCGCGATGCCGTTGCTGCATCGCTATCTCGGCAATCCCGTGCTGTCGGCGATCGGGCGGCTGTTCTTCCGCATCCCGGTCGGCGATTTTCACTGCGGGCTGCGCGGGTTCGATCGCCAGTCGATCATCGACCTCGACCTGCGCACGACGGGCATGGAATTCGCCAGCGAGATGGTCGTGTCCGCCTCGCTCGCGCATCTCGACATCCGCGAGGTGCCGACGGTGCTGGCCAAGGACGGGCGCAGCCGCCCGCCGCACCTGCGCACCTGGCGCGACGGCTGGCGGCACCTGCGCTTCCTGATGCTGCATTCGCCGCGCTGGTCGTTCGGCTATCCGGGCGCGGCGCTGATGATCGCCGGGATGGCGCTGGTCGCCGCGCTGCTTCCGGGGCAATTGTCGCTGTGGGACGGCGTCTCGCTCGACATCCGCGCCTTCCTGGTCGGCTGCATGGCGATCGTGGTCGGGGTGCAGGCGATCGTGCACGGCGTGATCGCACGCCGCTTTGCCGCGATGCACCAGTTGTTGCCGGCGCACCGCCGCGCGCAACATCTGCTCGACGCGGTCAGCATGGAACGCATCCTCCAGGCCGCCGCGGTGCTGCTGGCGGCCGGTGTCGGCGGGATCGCCTATGCCACGGGCGTGTGGGCCGATGCGCATTTCGGCGCGATCGCCGACGGCAAGCTTTTGCGCATCATGCTGCTGTCGATGAGCGCGATCGTCGTCGCGGTGCAGCTGGGGCTGTCGGGCTTCCTGCTCGGCGTGCTCGACCTTCGCCCCGGCAGCGTGCGTGCGCAGCAGGCGCGGCTGCGCGCCGCCTTTCCGGTAGAGTGAGGCGATGACGCGCGCCGCGCACCTGATCGTCACCGGCGGCACCGGCTATATCGGCGCCGCGCTGGTCGCACGCGCGCTGCGCGAGGGCAGGACGGTAACGCTGCTTGGTCGTCGCCCCGGCCCGGTCGGCACGCACCATGTCACCTGGGCGCTCGGCGATCGCTTTCCGGCGCACATCCCCGGGCAGCACGCCGCGCTCGTCCACCTCGCACACGACTGGCAGGCCAGCGCGCAGGATAGCATCGCCGCCACCGCGCGGCTGTTCGATGGTGCCCGCACGGCCGGCATCACCACCCGCGTCTTCATCTCCTCGCAAAGCGCGCGCGAGCACGCGCTCAACCGCTACGGCCGCCTCAAATGGGCGACCGAACAGCGGATCGGCGATGCCGCCAGCCTGCGGGTCGGGCTGGTCTATGGCGGCACGCTGACCGCGATGTACGGCCTGCTCGCGAAGCTGGCGACTCTGCCGCTGCTACCGATGATCGAGCCGCACCGCACGGTTCAGTCGATCCACCTCAACGAGGTGGTCGACGGCATCCTTGCCGCGGCAGACGGGCAGGCGGGGGGCGTGCGCGCGCTCGCGGGGCCGCAGCAGGTGGCCTTCGGCGACGTGCTGCGCTTGCTGGCACGCCAGTATCGCGGGCGGCGACTGCCGATCATCCCGGTTCCGCTGTCGCTGGCACTGTTCGCCTGCGACATGACCGCGCGCCTGCCGCTGATCCCCACCGTCGATCGCGAGCGCGTATTGGGGCTGGCGGGGACCGAACCGATCGACAGCGCCGCCGATCTTGCCGCGCTGGGCGTTGCCGTCCGTCCGATGGGGGAACGGCTGGCGCGCGAGCCGGCGGGCCGCCGCGCGTTGTTGGCAGAGGGACGCGCCTTCCTGCGTCACGCCGGGATCGCACCCACGCCAGCGCTGCTGCGCCGTTACGCGCGCGCCTGGCCGGAGGGGGCGATCGCGCGCCCACGACTGCCGCTGCGCTGGTGCGAGCCGCTGGGCAGCGACACACCGCTCGGCCGCCGGCTGCGTGTCGCTGCGCGCATCGCGGAGGCA
>NZ_LSJO01000639.1:0-1233 GCF_001556735.1 Sphingomonas sp. CCH9-F2
ACCCTCCCCCGCCCCGAAGCCCGATCCCGCTCTTGAGCCGACGGCCGAGCCCGGCGTCGATGCCGCCGCCCTGATCCGCCGCAGCGTGAAGAGCCTGTCGGGCCGCGCCACCTTCGGCGAGATCACCGACGCGACTCTGGCAACGCTGCGCGCCGAATGCCCCGGCTGGGACTATCAGACACTCCACGCTGACTTCCGCACCTGGATAGAGGCGGACGCAGGCCGGACCCCGGTGAGCTATCAGAACGCCTTCATCGGCTACGTGCGGCGCTTTGATGCTAAGAATCGGCATACGCTGCGGTAGAGAGATCACCTGCGATTCGTGGCCACCGAATAGGACGGCGTCGCCAGCGCGGGGTTCTGTGTCCGAACATCGAGCAGCAACGCGATCCTTTGGCAGACGCGGCACGGAGCTACAACTGGACGACGATTGTTGAAAAGGTCCGGGCAATGCCCGCGCTCGCCAACACTACGCGGCCGGGTAGCACATCCGGCTTCGCGCCGCTGCATCAGGTGGCGCATGGCGGTGGACCGTCATCCGTGGCGATGGCTCTGATCACGCGGGGCGCTTGGCGGAGCCTGCGCGAACTTTCACGCCGTCATCCGTGGCCGCGTCGGCGATCTGGAGGCGAAAAGCGGACTCCGCCTGCTACGACTGGCACCCATGCTAGAGACCTTCGGGGATCGATAGTTCCCGGAGTCCGAAATGTACGGTGGTTTCCGCTACAGCCTGGATTTGCAGGGCGCCGAACCGACCCTGGTGAGCGAGAGCTGTTGCCGCGTCGTGGAGGGATCCGAAGAGCGGCAAGAGGTCGACGTCCATTGCAGCAGACTGGTCCCGCAAAAGCCGCGTTCCACGGGCATCGAGATTATCCGCAAGGACGATGGCGTTCCGGATGTATCGCGTGGCGAGTGACAGATCCTTCCTACGGCCTCGTGGCGCACCGCAGATTCGGACAATTTGAACGTCGCCGGCGCAACGCCATCGCAAACTGATTCAATGAGAGTGCTCATTTTCCACCCGTCCGTCGATCATCGATACTCCGGGAACGCTAATCGACACTCCCGGAACGGCGAGGCGATACATCGGGAACGCGAGCATCGATCCTTCAGGAACGCCGCAACGATACTCCGGGAACGCACCTTCGAAAGCGAATCGTGGAAAGTCGCTGACTTGAGCCCACATTCCCCAAGTAAATCGCTGATTTTGCTGTCAGGATCTCAATATTTCCG
>NZ_LSJO01000064.1:0-403 GCF_001556735.1 Sphingomonas sp. CCH9-F2
GCCAGATAGTGCGCGGAAAGGTAAAGCCGATGCGGAAGGTTCGCGATTACGATGCTGAGCTAAAGGCGCTGGGTGACAAGGCGCGATCGCTCAAGGCGAAGCGGGTCGAACAGCTCGGCCAGCTCGTCGCCGCCACCGGTGCCGATGCGCTCGATGCTGAAACTCTCGCTGGTGTGCTGCTCGATGCGATCGGGTCGAAGGATACTGCGGCAAAGGAGGCATGGCGTGCGAAAGGCGCGGCCTTCTTTCAGCGGCGCGGGCGCAAAGGTGGCGGCGCTGCTGCAATCGACGGATCGGGCGCTGCGGTTGAACCGGGCGGCGACGCTGCGGGCGGAAGCGGGTCAGCGGCGAACGGATAGCAGGGCCTGGGTCGTGCAACGTCGCGAACGGACCCGCCACCTGA
>NZ_LSJO01000640.1:0-7232 GCF_001556735.1 Sphingomonas sp. CCH9-F2
GATCGGGCTGGGCGTCGCGACGGCGCAGGCCGGCGCGCTGGCGGCGGCGCGCGGCGTCGATCTGGACGGCGCCGCGACCCCGATCGGCACGGGGTGCCGGATGTGCCACCGCAGCGCCTGCCCGCAGCGGTCGGCGCCGCCCACCGGCCGCGCGCTGCTGGTCAACGAGCGCGAGCGCGGGGTTTCCGCCTGGGGATTTGCCGGCGACTAGGGCACGGTCAGCGCAGCTTGGCGATCGACAGTCCGTCGGCCTTGGCGCGGTCCCTGGTCGATTCCTCGCTGCGCTTCAGCGCCTTGGCGATCGCCTTCAGCGCCATGCCCTTCTTGGCGAGCGTATGCAGCTTCTGGATTTCGTCTGCGGTCCACGGCTGGCGGTGGCGCTCGAACGTCTCGCCCTTGGCCATCAGAATACCGCCAGCGCGGCGTGGAGCGTCAGCGCGGCGAGCGCGAGCGTGGAGGCGAGGAACAGCATGAAACGCGGCTGTACCCGGTTGACGGTCGTCTGCACCAGACTGTGCGCGATCCGCAATGCGACATAGGCCCAGGCGATCCAGGCGTTGACGCCGTTGCCGGTGCCGGTCAACGCGATCACCCCGCACACCGCATAGAACAGCGTCGGCTGCTCCATCAGGTGGTTGTAGTTATGCGCCTTCCACTGGATGTGCGGCGGCAGCGCGGCATCGGCGTCGCTTGCCTTCGATCCCACCAGCCGCGCCAAGTCGACCCCCGCCGCGCGCATCGCGGGCAGGCGCGTCGCCAGCATCCATACCAGCATGACCAGCGTCCAGCCGACCAGCACCACCACCGGGCGCAGAATCTCCGCGTGCATGAAAAAGCCTCCCCCGTACCGTTACGAGGGAGGCTTCTCACATTTCGATCGGGGGCGCTATCAGGCGGGGAAGATCGACGCCCACTTGCGCACCGGGCGGTCCTTCCACAGGCCGCGGTGATAGGCGTCCGACGCCAGCAGCGGCATGACCGAGCCGGCCTCCGCGAACACCATCTGCTCGATCGCGGTGTTCACCTTGCCCCAGCTGGCCGCTTCCTGCAGCGTGGAGGACGAGCAGGCGCCGTCGCGCACGTCGGCGACGGTGATCTGCACCGCGTACTTGTGCACCTCGACGTCGTGGTGGCCGAGGATCTCGGCGCAGACGACGGTGTCCTGGATGAAGTTCTTCGGCACGCCGCCGCCGATCATCAACAGGCCGGTGACGCCCGCCTCGATCTTGATCTGCGTCAGCTCGCGGAAGTCGGCGATCGCGTCCAGCACCATGTACGGGCGGCCTTCCTTCGCGGCATCGACCTGATGCTTGACCAGCCCGAAGCCGGCCGAGCTGTCGACGAACGCCGGGCAGAAGATCGGCACGTCATGCTCATAGGCAAGCTTGACGAGGCTGTTCTCCTTCTTGCCGTGCTCGGCCAGGTACTTGCCCATCTCGCGGATGAACGCGCGCGACGAATAGGGCTTGGGCTCCAGCGACTCGGCGATCTTGTTGATCGTGAAGTCGCAGTCCTGCAGCTGCTCCTCGTCGATGTAGGTGTCGTAGATGCGGTCGATGTACAGCGAGCGCAGCGTGTCGTCGTCGGGGATCTCCAGCGCCTGGTAATGCTTGTGGCCCAGCCCTTCGAAGAAATCCATGTCGACGATCGAGGCGCCGGTGGCGACGATCACGTCGACCATGTTGTTGCGCACCAGATCGGCATACAGGTCCATGCACCCGCCCGCCGAGGTCGAGCCGGCGATGACGAGGCACACCGTGCAGTCCTTGTCGGCCAGCATCTGGTTGTAGATCTTCGTCGCGCGGCCCAGGTCGCGGCTGGTGAAGCTCATGTCGGCCATCGCATCGACGATCGGGCGCGCGTCGAAGCTCTTGATGTCGATGTGCTTGACCGTCTTCGACAGCAGTTCCGCCTTGCGGGTGTCGTTGATCGGCGCGTTGGCGGCCGCGGTCTTGGTGAGGGTGTCGGTCATGGGTGGCTCCCACAGGGTAACGCACGTCGTTGAGGGGGACGCGAAAACCCGCACGGCGGCGGCGCGGGGATCGTCCCGCACCGCCGCCGAATCAGTGAAGTCGTTCGGTTACAGCGTGACGACGTTGCTGGCGACCCGCGGCGCCGCCGCGAGATACAGCGACACCATCGGCTCGTCGGTGGCCACCACCGTCTCGTCGGAGGTGAAGCCGTTGAACGCCGTGCGCATCGCCGCGCCATAGGCGCCGAGCATCCCGATCTCGATATAATCGCCGACGGTCACGTCCGCGGGCAGCGGAAACGGCCCCGGCATGTGATCCAGATCGTCGCAGGTCGGACCCCAGAAGCTGAACGGATGATCGCGGACGGTCGATTCCGGCTCGCGCAGCAGCGCCACCGGATATTTCCAGCCAATGTGCGCGGCATCGAACAGCGCGCCATAGGCCCCGTCGTTGATATACAGTTCCTCGCCGCGGCGACGCTCGACGCGCACCACGACCGAGCTGTATTCCGCGCACAGCGCCCGGCCCGGCTCCGCCCACAGTTCCGCCGAATAGCTGATCGGCAGGCTTTCGAAGGCGCGGTGGATCGTCTCGAAATACAGCTCCAGCGGCGGAGGCACCATGCCCGGATAGGCCGACGGGAACCCGCCGCCCACGTCGATCACGTCCACCGTGACGGCGGCCGCGACGATCGCCTGGCGCACGCGCTCCATCGCCTCGGCATAGGCGTTCGGCGTCATCGCCTGCGACCCGACGTGGAAGCAGATGCCCAGCGCATCGGCGACCTGGCGGGTAGCGAGCAGCAGCTCCTTGGCCTCATCCGGCGCGACGCCGAACTTGGCGCCCAGCGACAGCTTCGAATGTTCCGACGACACGCGCAGCCGGACGCATAGCGTCAGGTCGGTCGCGCCGCGGGTGGCGCGGACGATCTTCGACAGCTCTTCCATGCTGTCGAGCGAGAAGGTGCGCACGCCGTGCGTGAAATACGCCTCGGCGATCGCTTCCTCGGCCTTGACCGGGTGCATGAAGCAGAGCGTGGCGCCGGGCACGGTACGGGCGACCAGACGCACCTCTGCGATCGACGCGACGTCGAACGTCGTCACGCCATTGTCGTAGAGGATGCGGATCAGGTCGGGCGACGGGTTCGCCTTCACCGCGTACATCGAGCGGCCCGGAAACTTCTCCGTGAAGAAGCGGGCGGCCCGTGCCGCTGCGTGCGGACGGACGATCGTCACCGGCTGAACCGGCCGACGGGCGGCGATGTCGATCGCTCCACCGATGGAGGTGGCGGAAGCGGTCGAGGGGGCAGCTAGCCCCAGCGCGCGATGATGCTGGTGCAACTCAAGGGACCTCCAATTGCCTTGCGGCATACGGTGACAAAAAGCTGCCTTGCGGTTGGAAGTCCCATGGGGCAGCGGAGGCGCGAAATATGATCGACGTTCGGCCTTGTAAAGTGGCTGATGCGACGAAAGGTGCAAATGTGACGTTTATGCGACAGCCGACGCGCGCTGGGGTACGGGACGCCGCGGCCAAGATCGCGCAAATCCTGCCGCCGACCCCGATTTTCACCCACGACATCAGTGGGATACCGATCGTCTTCAAGGTGGAGTCGTTACAGCCGATCGGTGCGTTCAAGATTCGCGGCGCGTGGCACCGGCTGACCGCGATGAGCGACTCGACGCGCGCGAAGGGGGTCGTGGCCTTTTCGTCGGGGAATCACGCGCAGGGAATCGCCTGGGCGGCGCGGCGGCTGGGGATGACCGCGACGATCGTGATGCCCGCCGACGCGCCGCGCGCGAAGCGCGAGTCGACGCTGGCGCTCGGTGCCGAGGTGGTCGACTACGACCGCACGACGCAAAGCCGCGAGGCGATCGCCGGCCAGCTGGCGGCGGCGCGCGGCGCGACGCTGGTTCCCAGTTTCGACGACCCCTGGGTGATCGAGGGGCAGGGCAGCGCCGGGATCGAGGCGGAGCGGCAGATGATCGACGCGGGGCTGGGCGCGCCGACCCATGTCGTCGTGCCGTGCGGCGGTGGCGGCCTGTCGGCGGGGATCGCGCTGGCGCTGAAGGAGGCGCGGATCACCGTCGTCGAGCCGGAGGGTTGGGACGACATGCGCCGCAGCCTGGAGGCGAGCTGGATCGAGCCGGTCGGCCCCAATCCGCCGCCGACCGCGTGCGATTCGCTCCAGACCCCGCAGGTCTCGCCGCTGACCTTCGACGTGCTGTCGCGCCGCGACGCGACCGGCGTGGCGGTGAGCGAGCGCGAGGTCGCCGCGGCGCAACGCTGGGCCGCGCAGCGGCTGCGGCTGGTGATCGAGCCGGGCGGCGCGGCGGCGCTGGCGGCGGTGCTGGCGGGGAAGGTGCCGCCCGAGCCGGGGATGCTGGTGATCCTGTCGGGGGGCAATGTCAACATGGAAGCCTATGCCCGCGCGCTGGCGGGGGAGGTGGCATGAACGCGATCGCCGGCGCTGCGCCCGCGATCGCGATGCTCGGCGCGGTCGCCTGCCTGATCGGCGGCGGCTATCTGATCGCCACCGGCCGCGACCGGAAGAAGGGCGCGCTGATGCTGGTGATGGCCGCGGTGCTGGTAGGCAACGTGCTGATCGGGACGATGTGAGCGGGCGTCGCGCTGGCGGAGGAAGACCCCAGCCTTCGCGGGGTGACGGCCGGGAATTCGTCGCCCCAGCGCAGGCTGGGGCCGCTGTCGGCTCTTGCTGCACCTCCAGGCGGCGCGCCGCGGGTAACGCCCGCGTCGTCGGACGGCGGGATGCGCCGCCGGCCGCGCTGGCGCGCGAGGCGCGGATCAGCGGTGCCGATCCGCCCGCGCCAGCGTCACTTGATCGGGCTGTTCGGATCCAGGCGCATGTCCAGGTACGTGTCGACCGACTTCATCAGGTCGTCCAGTTCATGCTCGAAGAAGTGGTTGGCGCGCGGGATCACGTCGTGGTGGATCGTGATGTGCTTCTGCGTGCGCAGCTTGTCGACCAGCTTCTGAGTCGCCAGCGGGGTCGCCACCTCGTCCTCGGCGCCCTGGATGATGATGCCCGACGACGGGCACGGCGCCAGGAAGCTGAAGTCGAACATGTTGGCGGGCGGGGCGACCGAGATGAAGCCGCGGATTTCCGGGCGCCGCATCAGCAGCTGCATCCCGATCCACGCGCCGAAGCCGAAGCCCGCGATCCATGTCGACGACGCCTCGGCATGGAAGCTCTGCACCCAGTCGAGCGCGGAAGCCGCGTCGGACAGTTCGCCGATGCCGTTGTCGAACGTCCCCTGGCTCTTGCCCACGCCGCGGAAGTTGAAGCGCAGCGTCGCGAAGCCGCGGCGCTGGAACGTCTTGTACAGGTTCTGGACGATGCGGTCGTTCATCGTGCCGCCCGCATTGGGATGCGGGTGCAGGATCATCGCGACCGGCGCGCGCGGCTTGGGAGCGGGGGCGAAGCGGCCTTCGATGCGGCCTTCGGGTCCGGGAAAGATGACTTCGGGCATGGTCACTCTTGTTCTTTTGGGCGGGCGTTGGGCCGCGCGGAAAGCGCGCTATATAGGGTCGCCGTGCGATAAGGGAACGTTTCTTGACCGCAACCGCTGGCCCGAACCCGGACGGGCGCCTGTATCTGGACCATGCCGCCACCACGCCGATGACCGCTGCCGCGCGCGACGCGGTGGCGCAGGGCCTGCGCGACTGGGCCAATCCGTCGTCGCCCCATGCGGAGGGGCGTGCCGCGCGCGCGCGGCTGGAGGCGGTACGCGGCGCGGTCGCTGCCGCCTATGGCTGGCGCCACGAACTGCTGTTCACCAGCGGGGCGAGCGAATCGCTGGCGATCGGCATCGGGCGCGCGATGCGGGCGCGCCGGTTCGTGTCGGCGGTGGAGCATGACGCGGCGCTGCGCGCGGCGGGCAGCGCGCCGGTGCTGCCGGTCGGGCCCGACGGACTGGTCGACATGGCCGCGCTGGCGGATGTCGGCGACGCGCTGGTCGCGGTGCAATGGTGTAACAGCGAGACGGGCGTGAGACAGCCGATCGCGCCGATCGCCGCAGCGGTCCATGCGCAGGGCGGGGTGCTGCTGGTCGATGCGGCGCAGATGCCCGCATCGGCCGAGCTGGCCGAGCATGCCGATCTGGTCGCGGTGTCCGCGCACAAGCGCGGGGGCCCGCCCGGCGTCGGTGCGCTGCTGGTCCGCGATCTGGCGCTGCTCAGCCCCAGCGGCGGGCAGGAGCGCGGCTATCGCCCCGGGACCGAGAATCTGCCGGGCGTGCTCGGCTATGCCGCCGCGCTGGCCGAGCCGGAGCCGGACCATGCCGAACTGCGCGCGTACCTCGACGACGCGATCCGCCGTTCGGGGGGCGAGGTGGTGGCGGATGCCGCGCCGCGTCATGCCGCGATCGGATCGTACCGGATGCCCGGCGTCGCGGCGGCGGCGCAGCTGATCCGCTTCGACATAAGCGGGATCGCGGTCTCGGCGGGCAGCGCCTGCGCCAGCGGCAGCCTGAAGCCCAGCCACGTCCTGCGCGCGATGGGGTGGAACGAGGAGTCGACCCGCGAGGTGGTGCGCGTCAGCTTCGGCCGGACGACGACCCGAGACGAGGTGGAGCGGTTCGTCGCGGCATGGCGCGCCGTGGCGAAGGATGCGCGGCGGGTCGCGGCGTGACCTACCTCGATTACCAGGCGACCACCCCGCTGGCGCCCGAGGCATTCGAGGCGATGCTGCCGTGGCTTCGCGACCAGCACGCCAACCCCCATTCGCCGCACCGCGCCGGCCGCGCCGCGCGCGCCGCGGTGGAGGTGGCGCGCGATCGCGTCGCCGCGCTGCTGCCCGCAGGCGGCCGCGTCGCCTTCACCGGCGGGGCGACCGAGGCGCTCAACTGGGCGATCAAGGGCGCGCCCGCCGGGCGGGTGGTGACGATCGCCACCGAACATGCCGCGGTGCTGGATGCGGTCGCGGCGCGCGGTGGCGATACCGTCGTGTTGCCGGTCGGCGCGGATGGGCTAGTCGACATGGACGCGGCGCGCGGCGCGATCCTGCCCGGCACCGCGCTGGTCGCCGTGATGCTGGTCAACAACGAGATCGGCGTGATCCAGCCGGTCGCGGAGCTGGCCGCGCTCGCGCGTGATGCGGGTGCATGGATGCTGGTGGATGCGGTGCAGGGCTATGGCCGGGTGCCGATCCCCGATGGCGTCGATCTGATCGCGATCTCCGCGCACAAAGTCCATGGTCCCAAGGGGATCGGGGCCTTGTGGCGGCGCGACGGGATCGCGCCC
>NZ_LSJO01000641.1:0-8978 GCF_001556735.1 Sphingomonas sp. CCH9-F2
CGGGGTCCCTTTTGGACGCCGATAGGGGGTCCTTTTTGGACGCCGATTGACACGCAAGCTCAATCCCGGAGTCGCCATCACCGGTGGTGATCCGCTCGAGATCGAGGATCAGATCAAGATGGGCCGTCACGCGGTCGAGACCGACGCCGACGTCCTGCACCTCGAATATCGCGACCGTCCGACCCCGGCGCTGACCGGGATCACGATGTTCCTGCCGCGCGATGGCCGTTGCCACATCCAGAGCGGCTGCCGCCTATGGCTGTCGAAGTCGGGCAACCGGGGGCTGATCCTGCCGCAGGCTCATGTCCGCGGGCATTTCCGGCTCGGTCCGCGGGAGATCGTGCACATCGACGGCAAGCCCGCCGACGATCTGAGTGAGGGCATCGAACGCGCCAGCGCCTGGCTGACCCGGCAGGTCATGCGGCCGGGCGTCCAGTATGACGACGCGCAGTGCACGCTCTGGGCAAAGGCCGCCTGACGGATCCCGTCGGAGGCTATCACCCTATACGGACGAGCCAGCCAATTCGGACACCCGCTCGAAAATAATAGCGGTCCTGCTCGAATATGGCGGCTCGGCCGAGATGCCGACACTCACTTCAACCGCACCTTCGCGGCTCGCGTACGATGCTGCCGTCGCTCGGGCGGCCTTAGCCGGATGGGGAGCATCGCTGGGATGTGCGCGGTCAGCGGCGTCAGCAACTTCAGGGCATCAAGCTTGAGGGAAAGCTCGGCTTCCTCGTCATAGGTCCTTGCGGTTTCCGTCTCGCCCTCATGGCCAAAGATGTCGCATCGCACTTCGCTGGGAACACGCCCTTTCATGGTCGTCGTTGCCAAGCCGCGGAAGCTGTGGACGTCCTTGTCCTTCCATGCCCCGCCGACGCGATGCCGCCATGACGTGCCTTCCGGGAAAGCCCAGTCCCGCAACGGCCTGAATACGGACTTGTAGAACGTCCCGGCGAATGTCGTGGAGTTCGGCGACTGCATTTCCGGAAACAGCATCGTGGATCCTGCGGCGCGCATCGCCTTCACATAGTTGATAAAGCCCAAACGGATCAGTTCGGGATGGATCGGCAGCCGTCGAATCGACTGGATGTTCTTGAGCGAGCGATCCTCGGTATATTGGATCAGAAAATAGGGGATCGGGTCTTGTTCGAACACCTCGGCCAAGCCCAGTCCGGCAAGCTCTGAACTGCGACCTCCATACAGTGGGAGCATCAACGGCAGCCAGTACCAAGCGTCGTGGAAGATTTCGGTTCCGGGTTTGAAACGTCCGCCGATACCGGCGCACCCGGTCCAGATCGGCGCGGACAACAGCGTGGCGACTTCCTGCTTGGTCCAGTTGGCACGCTTGTCCCGGTCACGCTTGCGCTGCTTGCGATCGGATTTGCCAAGGCCGGCCCGCGCAACCTTGAAGGACAGCGGCTTGGCCGGTCGATGCGCCTTGGGATCATCCTCTTCGCCCGCCGCATGAACCAGGACGGCAGAGACCCATGTCAGATGCTTGTTGATGGTAACCTGACTGATACCGATCTGCGCGAGGTCCATGCCCTTCGCCCGCTCCAGGCTGGCGGCGATGCCACCCGCCTGTTCCTCACGGGTACGGCCCCAGCGATTCGGCAATGCCCGACACAGGCTCGTAAAGGCGCGAACATGGGATTGGTCCAGATCCTCGATGAAGGCGTCGCCGCCGCAAGCGTGATCGAACAGGCGGATGGCGGTCCGCACCTGCTTGATCGAATCCGTGTCCCAGCCGCCCTCCTTGCCGTACGCGGCGATGCAGTCCTCAGCCGCATCGACAATGCGTTGTTTCGGTCGCTCGGGCTTTGGCGGCGGTGCCGGGGGCGGAGCCGGCGTGACGATGTCATCCGAGAGTGGTTCTGTAGGCGCAGGGCGCGTGCCTTGTGGCGCGATCTGCTCGAAGGCGAATGGCGCGTCGTCCGCCAACGCGTCGTCTACCCATGCGGCCGTCTCGTCTTCGGTGTCGGGCAGCAGCGCCGTCGCTTCTCGGCAGGCGGCTGCCCGCGCGGCGCAGATCGTCTTGCCCATACGGGCGACATTGTCCTGCGTCGGCAGGATGCCGAACGCGGTGGTGTAGCTGTCGATCTGGGCCTTGGAGACGGGGTCATTGTTCTGGAATTCGAACACCAGATCGGCGACCTGCTTCGCGTGCGCCGGCGACCAGCCGGCCGCGATCAGGCGGTCATGCTCGTCCAGCGTCCATTGCGCGCCGACCCCGCGGCGGCCCAAAAAGCCCCAGGCCTCGGCATAGAGGGTGTTGAGCGACGCGTGATCATCGGCCGGCGCGGTGGTGCCTGCCTGATCTTCCAGGATGCGCTGCAACTGCCAGCGCAGCGCATCGCTGAACACCTTCTTCAGTTGATCCGGCCTCATCCCCGTCGATTGGCCATAGGCCATGCGCACCCCCTCGACCGCCACATTCAGGCGATCGGCCATACACCGCGCATGTTTATAATTTCCCGTTCGAAGGGAAAAGCACAGGGGCACGTGCGTGCCCGCCACCGTGATCTTGCGTCGCCAATGATAGCTGCCGCCGCGCAGCCGTAGGTTCCGTAATCCCATTCCGTCACCCCCAATGGGTACAGCGATGGGTACAGCCGTGGGTACAACGGTTCCCGATCGCCAGTTAGGCGACGTGAAATCAACGACTTAGATGCGGATGGTCGGGGAGACAGGATTCGAACCTGCGACATCCTGCTCCCAAAGCAGGCGCGCTACCAGACTGCGCCACTCCCCGACGCATGGATGCGGTTGCTAGGCGCGGCCGGGGGCCGGCGCAAGCGGGTTGCATCAATGAAAAAGGCGCCGTCGCGGGCGCCTGATGGTCATGACGATACGGGCTGCCGGAGCGTCACCGGGCGTTGCTGCCCGCCGCCTCTGCGATGTTATCCGCCGGATCGTCCAGATTGTCTGCGGCACCGGCCAGCATGGCGGCGACGCTGTCATTGGCGCTGGCACTGGCCATCGCCTCGAGATTGTCGGCCCGGCGCTCCAGCGCGTCGGCGATCATCTCGGCATTGTTACCGACCGACGCCGGTTCGGAGGGCGACCCGCAGGCCGTGGCACCCAAAGGGGCCACGATCGCCAGCAGGACGGCGGCGCGCCGCATCACCCCTCCGAACCGATGTCGGAAACCAGCTTACTTGTGGTTCTCGGCAGCTTCCTCGCCAGCCTCACGGACGTTGTCCGCGGCGCCGTGGATGTTCTCGGCAGCCGCTTCGGCATTGTCCTGCGCGAACGGGTTCGCGGTGGTGTTCGAGACGTCCGCCAGGTTGTCGGCGATCGCGTCCATGTTGTCGGCGACCATGTCGGCGTTGTTCTCGACCGGGGTTTCCGTCTTCGAGCAGGCGGCAACCGACATCAGGCCGGCGGCGGCGGCAACGAGCAGGATCTTCTTCATAGGAATGCTCCCAAGCATCAAAAACCAATCGCGCCCGACCCCAACGCCGTCGCGAAACGCCGCAATACCCTACCGAATACGGGGGTCAATGGCCAAAATTCATCTTTGGGAAAGGTTGCGACGAACCGAATGTCCCGCAACGGGCACGGGACGGCGCCGATCGACCGGATTCGGGCGGGTCATTTCGGCCGGACGACCGGGCCGATCGCCTCCGGCGCGTTGGCGACGATCGCCAGCATCGCGGTCCACGCCGCGACATTCTGGCGCAGCGCCTCCGGCTCGACGCGGTCAAGCACGTCGTCGGCGGTATGGTGGACGTCGAAATAATCCAGCCCCGACTGGTTCAGGTCGACGCCCGCCACGCCGGTGCGGATGATCGGCGCGATATCCGCCCCGTCGCCCGCGACGCCATTGCCGCGCACGATTCCCAGCGGTGCCAAAGCGCTGCCCAGGCGCGCACCGACCGCCGCCGCGCTGTCGAGCAGTGCGGTTTCGAACCGCCACACGCGGTCGGCGCCGAAATCGCTTTCCGCCGCCAGCGCGTGGCGCTCGCCGCCGTGACGGCGGGCATAGTCGCGCCCGCCGGGCCCGCCGACTTCCTCCGCGCCGAACCATACGACACGGATCGTGCGGCGCGGGCGCATCCCCGAATCGAGGATGCGCTTGGCCGCGGCGGTGGTGATCGCCAGCCCGCTGGCGTCGTCGATCGCGCCGGTGCCCAGATCCCAGCTGTCGAGATGCCCGCCGATCAGGACGATCCCCGCATCAGGGTCGGTCCCCGGGACCTCGGCAATGACATTCCCCGATTCGTGCATGCCGGTCTGCTGCGGCGTCAGCAGCAGCCGCAAGCGGATCGGCTGGCCGCGCGTCGCCAGCCGCTCGATCAGCTCGGCATCGGGGACCGACAGCGCCGCCGCGGGGATCGGCGCCTGACCCTCGGCGAAGTTGGTGGTGCCGGTGTGCGGCAGGCGGTGGTGATCGGTGCCGATCGAGCGGATCACAATCGCCGCCGCGCCCTTGCGCGCGGCCAGCGCGGGGCCGACGAACCGCGCCGGGCCGTTCGCGCCATAGCCGGAACCGTCCTGCGTCCGCTGCATGGCATTGCCGACATAGGCGATCTTGCCCGTCAGGCTGCCGTCGGGCGCGGCCGCCAGATCGTTATAGGTCGGGAACACCGCCACCTCGGCGGTCAGCCCCTTCGGCCCTGTCGATCCGGAATTGCCCAGCGCGGCCAGATGCAGCCTGTGCGGCACCGGGGCGACGATCTCCGCCGTCTCCTCGCCGCGCACCCATACCGGCATCTGATAGGTTTCGATCGCCACGTTGCTGAACCCCAGCGCCTTCAGCTTCGCCGCGCCCCATGCGCGGCCGCGCGCTTCCGCCTCGGTGCCCGCCAGCCGCTGGCCCACCTCGGTGGTCAGCCCCTCGATGATCGCATAGGCCAGATCGTCCTTCAGCGCGGCATCGCGCAGCGCCGCCACCTTGGGGTCGACCGGCGGGGCCGGGGGCGGGGCGGTCCGCTGCGCCCAGGCCGGCGCGGCCGACAGGGCAAGGGGCAGGGCGAGCGAGCAGGCGGCGCGGGCCGCGATCCGGCGAAACGTCATGGCGCCATGGCGTAACCGTGATCGCGCGGTTTGCCAACGCGTCGGGACACGCCTAGATGCGCGGGGAATTTCCGCCGACCGCATCGAACACGGAGCATGCGCGCCAGATGGCCGTCCAGTACACCTATGTCATGAAGGGTCTGACCAAGACCTTCCCGGGCGCCAACAAGCCCGTCCTCAACAACATCCACCTGCAGTTCATTCCGGGCGCGAAGATCGCGATCATCGGTCCGAACGGCGCCGGCAAGTCGACGCTGATGAAGGTGATGGCCGGGATCGACACCGACTTCACCGGCGAGGCCTGGCCCGCCGAGGGCGTCCGCGTCGGTTATCTGGCGCAGGAACCGCAGCTCGATCCGTCGAAGGACGTGATGGGCAACGTCAAGGACGGCGTGCGCCCGATCGCCGATCTGGTCGATCGCTTCAACGCGATCTCGGCCGAGATGGGCGATCCCACGGACGACACCGATTTCGACGCGCTGATGGAGGAGATGGGCGATCTCCAGGCGCGGATCGACGCGGTCGACGGCTGGACGCTCGACAACCAGCTGGAAGTCGCGATGGAGGCGCTGCGCTGTCCCCCGGGCGATGCCGACGTCACCAAGCTGTCGGGCGGTGAACGCCGCCGCGTCGCGCTGTGCCGGCTGCTGCTGGAAAAGCCCGACATCCTGCTGCTCGACGAACCGACCAACCACCTCGACGCCGAAAGCGTCGCGTGGCTGGAGAATTTCCTCAAGGAATATGCCGGCAACGTCATCCTCGTCACCCACGACCGCTACTTCCTGGACAATGTCGTGAACTGGGTGCTCGAGCTCGATCGCGGGCGCTACTACACCTACGAATCGAACTATTCCGGCTATCTGGAAAAGAAGGCCAAGCGGCTGGAGCAGGAAGAGCGCGAGGAGGCCGGGCGCCAGCGCGCGATCGCCGACGAACTGGCGTGGATGCGCCAGACCCCGAAGGCGCGCCAGACCAAGTCGAAGGCGCGTATCCGCAACTTCGAACAGCTGATGGAGCAGCAGGAGAACCGCGCCGCGGGCAAGGCGCAGATCCTGATCCAGATCCCGGAGCGGCTGGGCGGCAAGGTGATTGAGGCCAAGGGGCTGACCAAATCCTATGGCGACAAATTGCTGTTCGAGAACCTCGACTTCATGCTGCCGCCGGGCGGCATCGTCGGCGTGATCGGCCCCAACGGCGCCGGCAAGTCGACGCTGTTCAAGCTCATCACCGGGCAGGAACAGCCGGACGCGGGGACGATTGAGGTCGGCTCGACCGTGAAGCTCGGCTATGTCGACCAGAGCCGCGACGATCTGGATCCCAACAAGAACGTGTGGGAGGAAATCTCCGACAAGCTGGAGGTCTTCCGCTTCGGCAAGCAGGAGATCGGGACGCGCGCCTATGTCGGCGCGTTCAACTTCCGCGGGCCCGACCAGCAGAAGAAGGTCGGCCAGCTGTCGGGCGGTGAGCGCAACCGCGTCCACATGGCCAAGATGCTGAAGGAGGGCGGCAACGTCCTGCTGCTCGACGAACCGACCAACGACCTCGACGTCGAGACGCTGCGCGCGCTCGAGGAGGCGCTGGAGACGTTCGCGGGCTGCGCCGTGGTCATCAGCCACGACCGCTTCTTCCTCGATCGCCTGTGCACGCACATCCTGGCGTTCGAGGGCGACAGCCACGTCGAATGGTTCGAGGGCAATTACGAAAGCTACGAGGAAGACAAGCGCCGTCGCATGGGTGACGCCGCCGATCGCCCGACGCGGCTGGCGTACAAGAAACTGACCCGCTGATCCGGGGCCGGGCGGGGCGCCGTTGCGCGCCGCCCGTGCTGCCGTCCAACCGTCCCCGGGGTCGTGACCGCGCTCGGCGCGTTACAGCCGCGCGGTTTCCACTATCAGTCCCGCCACCGTCGCCGCGGTCACCGGCTCGCCGAACGCCACAGCGGCTACTTCCGCTGCGCCGCGCTCCTGTCGCGGATCGCCACGAACTCGCTGCCCGCGCTCCACGTCGGCCAAACGCCCGCTGTCGCCAGCCGTGCGCCGATCGCGTGGAACAGGTCGACGTCCTGCGCCGCACCCGTCAGGTTCCAGCCCGCGTGCCAGGCGTCGCAGGTCTTGTGGTAGCAGGCCATGTAGTCGTCCAGCCACTTCTGTCCCGCCGAGCGACCGCCGGCGCGCAGGTCCGATGCGCCGCCCAGCGCCATCAGCAGCAGCGACGGCACGCCGCGCCGGACGAGCGAGAAATGGTCGGCGCGATAGAACAGCCCGCGCTCGCCGAACGTCTCGGGCGTCACCGTGCGGCCCTGCGCCCGCGCCGCATCGGCCAGCAGCGCGTCGAGCGACGACTGGCCCGCGCCCACCAGCACCACATTCTTCGCCGGCCCGGCGGTCTGCAGGATATCCAGCGTCAGGTTCGCCGCGGTGGTCGCCGCGGGATAGACCGGGTGCGCGGCGTAATATTCGGACCCCAGCAACCCGCGCTCCTCGCCGGTCCAGGCGGCGAACACCAAAGTCCGGTCGCGCTTCGGCCCGGCCTTGAACAGCCGCGCCAGTTCCAGCACGCCCGCCAAACCCAGCGCATCGTCGTTCGCACCGGGGCGCAGCGTCTTGCCCGACGCATCCGCCGGCCCCTCGCCATAGGCGTCCCAGTGCGCCGCGAACATCACGCTTTCGTCCGGGCGGCGCGTGCCGGGTAGCCTGGCGAGCACATTGGCGCTCTCGATCCGTTCCACCGCCACCTTCGCGACGGCGGTGAAGCGCGGCGCCATCTCGACCGGGCGGAAACCGGCCGAGCGCGCCTTGATCCGCAGCGCGTTCAGGTCCAGCCCGGCGGCGGCGAACAGCCGGTCGGCCGCGTCATGCTCGATCCACCCCTGCAACGGCACCCGCTCGTCGCCGGGTGCGCGCACGATATCGTAATTCTCCCCGTTGGACGCATTGACCGTCGACCACGGATAGCCCGCACCGGCGGTGTCGTGGACGATCAGCGCCGCCGCCGCCCCGCGCCGCGCGGCTTCCTCGAACTTGTAGGTCCAGCGGCCGTAATAGGTCATCCGCCGGTCGCCGAACCGGCCCTTGGCGTCGTCGCCGGCCTGCGCCTCGAAATCGGGATCGTTGATGAGGAAGACAACCGTCTTGCCCTTCACGTCGACGCCCTTGAAATCGTCCCACCCGACCTCCGGCGCGGACACGCCATAGCCGACGAAGACCATCGGCGAGGCGGTGATCGCGATCGCATCCTCGGGGCGAACCGTCGTCACCGCGATGTCGCGACCCTGTTTGAGCGGGGTGTCGCCGATCGTCATCCAGGCATCGGGCGCGATGCGGGTGTGGATCAGCGGGACGGGTTGAAGCCACTTGCCGTCCGGGCCGCCGGGTTCGAGCCCGATCGCCTTGAACTGCGCGACCAGCCAGTCGAGCGTCTTCTTCTCCCCCGGCGTGCCCGGCGCCCGCCCGCCGAAGTCGGTGGAGGCGAGCGTGCGGACGTCGGCGGACAGCCGCGCCGGATCGACGCGGGTCTGCGCGGCAGCGGGCAGGGCGACGGGCAGCGCGGCCAGCGTCGCCGCGGCGATCAGCAGCGCGCGCATCAGCGGACCCGCTTCACGTACGACTGGCCGCCTTCGCGGCGCTCCAGCTTGAAATTGGCGACCGATTCGATCAGGTCCGACAATCTCTTGTAGCCATAGTTGCGCACGTCGAAGCTCGATCGGTTGGCCGCCAGCTGTCCCATCGCCGACAGGTTCACATAGCCCTTCTCGTCGCGCTTCGACGCATCATAGGCGTCGATCAACAGCTTCAGCAGCTCGTCGTCGACCGGCAGCTTGGGCCGCGCCGCGATCGGCGGCGGCAGCGATTCGGCGATCGGCACGTCGGTCTGCACCGGCACGCGCGGCGCAGGGGTGGCGGCCGGCGCAGGGCTGGCCGCCGGGGCGGGGGGCGGAACGGCGGCCAGCCCTGCGC
>NZ_LSJO01000642.1:0-9493 GCF_001556735.1 Sphingomonas sp. CCH9-F2
GACGATCGCCGATCGCAACCTCGCCCCCTCCGCCGCGCGCGCGCGGCCGCAGGCGCAACAGCAGCGGCTCGACCTGCGCGACAGTTTCGCGCTGCCGTCGATCGACCTGCTCACCCCCGCCCCCGCGCCGCAGGGCGCGCCGATCGACAAGGCGGCGCTGGAACGCAACGCCCGCCTGCTCGAAACCGTGCTCGACGATTTCAACGTCAAGGGCACGATCACCGAGGTGCGCCCCGGCCCGGTCGTGACGATGTACGAACTGGAGCCGGCGCCGGGGATCAAGGCCACGCGCGTCATCAGCCTCGCCGATGATATCGCGCGCAACATGTCGGCGATCTCCGCGCGCGTCGCGACGATTCCGGGTCGCACGGTGATCGGCATCGAACTGCCCAATGCCAAGCGCGAGATGGTCGCGCTCCACGAACTGGTCGCCAGCCAGGCGTTCGAGGATCAGGCCGCGCAGCTGCCGGTGATCCTGGGCAAGAATATCGCCGGCGATCCGGTGATCGCCGATCTGGCGCCGATGCCGCACCTGCTGGTTGCGGGCACCACCGGGTCGGGCAAATCGGTGGGCCTCAACTGCATGATCCTGTCGTTGCTGTACCGGCTGACCCCGGACCAGTGCCGGATGATCATGATCGACCCCAAGATGCTCGAACTGAGCATGTACGACGATATCCCGCACCTCCTCTCCCCCGTCGTCACCGATCCGGCCAAGGCGGTGCGCGCGCTCAAATGGGCGGTCGAGACGATGGAGGACCGCTATCGCCAGATGTCGTCGGTCGGCGTGCGCAGCCTCGCCAGCTTCAACGACAAGGTCCGCGCCGCGCGCGCCAAGGGCGCCCCGCTCGGCCGCCGCGTCCAGACTGGCTATGGCGAGAACGGCCAGCCGATCTATGAAGAGGAGCAGCTCGATTACGACGTGCTGCCGCAGATCGTCGTCATCGTCGACGAACTGGCGGACCTGATGATGACCGCCGGCAAGGAAGTGGAATTCCTGATCCAGCGCCTCGCGCAGAAAGCGCGCGCCGCGGGCATCCACCTCATCATGGCGACGCAGCGGCCGTCGGTCGACGTCATCACCGGCGTCATCAAGGCGAACCTGCCGACGCGCATCAGCTTCCACGTCACGTCGAAGATCGATTCGCGCACTATCCTGGGCGAACAGGGCGCCGAACAACTGCTGGGCCGCGGCGACATGCTCTACATGCCCGGCGGCAAGGGCATCGTGCGCGTCCACGGCCCGTTCGTGTCGGATGACGAGGTACGCGCGGTGACCGATCACTGGCGCGCGCAGGGCCAGCCCGACTATATCGAATCGGTCACCGAGGAGCCGGAACAGAGCTTCGCGCTGGATGGCGCCCCCACCGGCGAGGATTCCGAGGAAGATCAACAATATCGCGCCGCGGTCGCGCTGGTCTGCGGCAGTCAGAAAGCCTCGACCTCATGGCTGCAACGCCAGCTGCGCGTCGGCTACAATTCCGCCGCACGCCTGATCGAGCGGATGGAGAAGGAAGGCGTCGTCAGCCGCCCCGACCATGTCGGCCGCCGCGAAGTGCTGCGCGATACCGATGGGAACCCGGTGTGACGGGATGGGTCGGCGCGTTGAAAAATCGTCGAAACCTGCTATATTAGCGACAGGCCGGGACTTTCCCGGATGAGCGGAAGGCCCGGCTCCTTTGGAGAGGATGGGTCATGACGATCAGAGACATTCCCCACTACAGTGCCGAGGCGGTTGGCATGGTGCTGTTGTTCGCAGTCGCGGTGCTGTTCGCGCAGTTGCTCGCGACGGCGTTGATCCGGCTGGGCGAGCTGGTGATCGGTTGATCGCGCCGCCGCCCGCCTGATCGCGGACGGCGGTGGATCGTGGGCGGTCAGCCGATATGTTCGGCGAAGAAGGCGGCGGTCCGCTCGTCCGCCAGCGTCGCCGCTGCGTCCGACCGGCGCTTGCCGAATTCGGTAGCGAAGCCGTGATCCTCGCCCGGATAATCGTGCAGCGTCACCTTGGGGTGATCGTCCAGCCCCGCGTGCATCGCCGCCTGGGTCGCCGCATCGACGAAGCCGTCGTCGCCCGCAATATGCAGCATCAGCGGGTTGGCGATCGCGTGCTTCTCGCCCAACAGCCCGTCGACGCCCACCGCATAATAGCCGACCGAGGCATCCACGTCGGTGCGCGCCGCGGTCATATAGGCCAGCCGCCCGCCCAGGCAGTAACCGACCGCGCCGACCTTCCCGCCGCTTTCCGCGTGGGCATAGCGGATCGTCGCTTCGATATCGCGGACGCCGGCGTCCTGGTCGAAGTCGCCCATGATCGCCAACGCGCGCTGCATTTCGGCATCGACATCCGGGTCCAGCTCGATCCCCGGCTCCATCCGCCAGAACAGGTCGGGCGCGATCGCCAGATAGCCCGCCGCCGCCAGCGTATCGCACTTGCGGCGGATGCCGGCGTTCACGCCGAAGATTTCCTGGATGACCACGATCGCCCCTCTGGGCGCCCCCGCGGGGTCGGCGCGATAGGCGGGCATCTGCTGTCCGTCGAGCGTGGCGATGGTCACGTCCGTCATGTTCGTCGTCTCCTTTGGCATTCCGGCGTCAACGTCCCGCAGCGCATCCGGCCGCATGGCGTTGCGGTGGATGGCGGTTCGCGGGCATAGATCGACCTATGGGTATGGCGCGCGACGGGTGCGCTCAAGGGATCAATGCGCATGAAGGTGACCATCGAGGTCGATTGTACCCCAGAGGAGGCGCGGCGCATGATGGGCCTGCCGGATCTGACGCCGCTGCACGACCGCTATCTGGCGAAGATGCAGGACGCCGTCGAGAACGGCACGATCGGCCCCGAGATCGTTGGCGCGATGCTCAAGAGCTGGGCGCCGATGAACGACGCCGGGATGGATATGTGGCGGTCGCTGTTCGCCGCGAGCACCGGCAAGCCCGCGGGGTGAGCGACACGATCTTCGCGCTGTCGAGCGGCCGCCCGCCCGCCGCGATCGCGGTGCTGCGCATCAGCGGCCCGGCGGCTCGTACCGCGGCGGAGGCGCTCGCCGGGCGCTGCCCCCCGCCCCGCCGCGCCTCGCTGCGCACCGTGCGCGATGCGGCCGGCGCCCCGCTCGATCGCGCGCTGGTACTCCACTTCCCCGGCCCGGACACCGCGACGGGCGAGGATCTGGTCGAGCTGCATTGCCATGGCGGCCGCGCCGTGGTGGCCGCAGTGGAACGCGCGCTCGCCGCCCTGCCCGGCTTGCGGCTCGCCCGCCCCGGCGAATTCACCCGCCGCGCGCTGGAAAGCGGCCGCATCGACCTGGCGCAGGCACAGGGGCTGGCCGATCTGCTGGAGGCGGAGACCGAAACCCAGCGCCGCACCGCACTCGCCGCCGCCGAGGGCGCGGTGGGTCGCGCAATCACCGGCTGGCTCGACCGGCTGGCCGCCATCGCCGCGCAGGTCGAGGCGCAGCTCGACTTCGCCGACGAGGCCGATGTCGAGGACGCCGGCGGCTATGATCCCACGCACGCCATCGCCGCCCTGCTCGCCGAATGGCGCACCATCCTTGCCGCGCCGAGCGTCGAGCGGCTGCGCGATGGCGTGCGCGTCGTCATCGCCGGGCCTCCCAATGCCGGGAAATCCTCGCTGTTCAACGCGCTTGCCGATCGCGACGCGGCGATTGTGACGCCGATCGCGGGGACCACGCGGGATATTTTGGAAGCCGCGGTGATGCGCGACGGCATTCCCTACCGCCTCACCGACACCGCCGGATTGGCCGAGGCGACCGATGACGAGGTTGAGCGGATCGGCATCGACCGCGCCGCCGCCGCGATCGCCAGCGCCGATGTGCTGCTGTGGATGGGCGCCCCGGCCGAGGCCCCGCGAGGGGCGATCGTCCTCGCGGGTAAGGCCGACCTAACTGACACGGACCCCAACGACGCCGACCTTGCCGTATCGGCGCGCCTGCCCGATACGGTGGCGGCGCTATGGGCCTTGCTTGCCGATCACGCACGCATGATGCTGGCGATCGACGGCGACATGGCGCTTCGCCAGAGCCAGCGTGACGCGCTTGCCGATGCCGCCGCCGCGCTTGATCTTGCCGCGAGGGCCAGTGACCTGTTGATCGTCGCCGAGCAGTTACGCGTTGCCACCCGCCCGCTCGCTGCGCTACTTGGTCGGGACGCTACGGAAGCGATGCTGGACGCGCTGTTCGGCCGCTTCTGCCTCGGGAAATAGATGTTCCACGTGAAACAGTTTGATGTGATCGTCGTCGGCGGCGGGCACGCCGGCACGGAGGCGGCTGCCGCTGCCGCCCGCCGCGGCGCGCGCGTGGCGCTGCTCTCGCAGTCGCGCGCGCAGATCGGCACCCTGTCGTGCAACCCCTCGATCGGCGGACTGGGCAAAGGCCATCTCGTTCGCGAGGTCGACGCGCTCGACGGACTGATGGCACGCGCCGCCGATGCCGGGGCGATCCATTATCGCATGCTCAACCGGTCAAAAGGCCTAGCCGTCCAGGGGCCGCGCATCCAGGCCGACCGCCGCCGCTATCGCGCGGCCATCCACGACCTGCTCACCGCCACCCCCAACCTTACAATCGTCGAGGGCGAGGCGGCGGGGCTGACGCTTGACCACGATCGCCTGACCGGCGTCCGCCTCGCCGACAACAGCACGATCACGGCACCCGCCGTCGTTCTCGCCACCGGCACTTTCCTCGGCGGCCGCATCTATCGCGGCAGCGAGCGCGAGGCCGGCGGGCGCGTCGGCGAACGCCCGGCGCTCGAACTTGGCGAACAGCTCCGCTCGCTCGGCCTCCCCATGCGCCGCCTCAAGACCGGCACTCCGCCGCGCCTCAACGGTCGCACGATCGACTGGGCGCGGTTGACCCCCCAGCCCTCCGACGAAGACCCGTGGCGCATGTCGCCGATGACGTATGGCCGGCGCCTGCCGCAACTGGCCTGCGCGGTGACCCGCACGAACATCACCACCCATGATATCATCCGCGCCGGGCTGGACGATTCGCCGCTCTTCTCCGGCGCGATCGAGGGCCAGGGACCACGCTATTGCCCGTCGATCGAGGACAAGGTGCACCGCTTCGGCGATCGCGACGGGCATCAGATATTTCTGGAGCCGGAGGGACTCGACGACACCACCGTCTATCCCAACGGCATTTCCACCTCGCTTGCCACCGACGTGCAGATCGCGATGGTCCGCTCGGTGGAGGGACTGGAGCGTGCGGTCATCACCGTCCCCGGCTATGCGGTCGAATACGATCACCTCGATCCGCGCGCGCTCGACCACCGGCTGGCGCTCGCCGCCCTGCCCGGTCTGTTCTGCGCCGGGCAGATCAACGGCACCACGGGCTATGAGGAAGCTGCCGCGCAGGGACTGATCGCCGGGCTCAACGCCGCCGCCGTTGCGCGCGACGACGCGCCCGTCATCCTTGATCGCGCCAGCGCCTATGTCGGCGTGATGATCGACGATCTGGTACTGCAAGGGGTCAGCGAACCCTATCGGATGCTCACCGCGCGCGCCGAGTATCGCCTCGCGCTGCGCGCCGACAATGCCGAGACGCGCCTGTCCGCGCTCGGTGAGGCCGCCAACTGTCTTAGCGAGCAACGCCGCGCCCATGTCGCGCGCCGCACGGCGCAGCGCGACAACCTGCGCGCCGGCCTGGTGGCGGCATCTGAGGTCGACCCCGACATCGCGCGCGAGGTCGAGGAGGACGCGCGCTACGCCCCCTATCTTGCCCGGCAGGCCGAGGAGATCGACCGGATGCGCCGTGACGGCGCGATTGCCATCCCGACCGGCGCCGCCCTCCACACGATCGCAGGCCTGTCGAACGAGATGATCGAACGCCTGACCACCGCCGCCCCGACGACGCTCGATGAGGCGTCGCGGGTGCGGGGCGTCACCCCCGCAGCGCTCGCTGCGCTGTGGCTGCACGCAAGGAAGTCCGCATGATCGCGAGCGAAGACGACGCCCGCGCCTGGATCGCCGAGCGCCACGGCGCCGCCGCCGTCGATCGGCTTGCCGCCTTCGCCGCGATCGTGGTGGAAGAAACCGCGCGCCAGAACCTCATTTCGCCCTCCACCATCCCGCATATCTGGGTGCGCCACCTGCTCGATTCGGCGCAACTGCCTGCCCATGCCGAAGGCGTCGCCGGCGCATGGCTGGACGTCGGCACCGGCGCGGGCTTCCCCGGCATCGTGGTGGCGATGCTGCGGGACGCGACGACAACGCTGGTCGAGCCGCGCGCGAAGCGGGCGAAATTTCTATCGGACAGCGCGGCGGCACTGGGCCTAGACCACGTCACGGTCGTTCAGTCGCGAGTCGAAACGATGCCGGCCGCGCGCTTCGCGGTGATCTCGGCGCGTGCGGTCGCATCACTCGACGACATCGTCGACATGACCCGTCACGTCCGCGACCAGCGCACGCTTTATATCCTCCCGCGCGGCCGCTCCGGGCGGTCGGACCTTGAAACACTGCGGCGTGAGTGGCAGGGATTGTTTCACGTGGAACAGAGTCTCACCGATCCTGAATCGTCGATCATCCTCGGCAAGGGAGTGACCCGCTGATGTTCTGCATCGCCGTGGCCAATCAAAAGGGTGGCGTGGGAAAGACCACCAGCGCCATCAACGTCGCCACCGCACTGGCCGCGTCCGGGCATCGCGTCCTGCTGATCGATCTCGATCCGCAAGGCAACGCCTCGACCGGGCTGGGCATTGCGCAGGCACAGCGCGGCCGGTCGAGCTATGATGTGTTGATCGAACGCGATGGGTTGGTCCCCGCCGCCGTGCCCACCAGCATCCCCAAGCTCGATATCGTCCCCGCCACCGTCGACCTGTCGGGCGCGGAGATCGAGCTGGTCGAACTCGATCAGCGCACCCACCGCCTGTATCGCGCGATGGAGCTGGCGGAGGATCGCTGGGACATCGTCCTCATTGATTGCCCGCCCTCGCTCGGATTGCTGACGATCAACGCGATGGTCGCCGCCGATGCCTTGCTGGTGCCGCTGCAATGCGAATTCTTTGCGCTGGAGGGGTTGAGCCAGCTGCTCAACACCGTCGAGCGGATCCGTGCGCGCTTCAACCCGTCGCTGTCGATCCTCGGCGTCGCGTTGACCATGTACGATCGCCGCAACCGCCTGACCGATCAGGTATCGAACGACGTGCGCGCGGTGCTGGGCAAGGTGGTGTTCGACACCGTTATCCCGCGTAACGTGCGCCTGTCGGAGGCGCCCAGCCACGGCCTGCCCGCGCTGATCTACGATCATCGCTGCAGCGGGTCGGAGGCCTATATGGCCCTCGCGCGCGAAGTGCTCCAGCGGCTACCGAGAGAGAAGGAAGTAGCATGACCGACGCCCGCCGGAACCGCAGCGGCCTGGGCCGCGGCCTCAACGCGCTGCTCGGCGACGTCGCCCGCGACGAACGCGATACCGCCGCCGACGGCCCGGCGCGCGGCGCGGTGCGGATGATACCGGTCAGCGCGATCGCCCCCCACCCCGGCCAGCCGCGCCGCCATTTCGACGAAGCCGCGCTGGAGGAACTCGCCGCCTCGATCGCCGAGCGCGGCGTGATCCAGCCGATCATCGTCCGCCCCCACGGCCATGATTACCAGATCGTCGCCGGCGAACGCCGTTGGCGCGCGGCGCAGCGCGCGCGTCTCCACGAGGTGCCGGTCGTCGTCCGCGACTATTCCGACAGCGAAACGCTGCAGATCGCTCTTCTGGAGAATATCCAGCGGCAGGATCTCAACGCGATCGAGGAGGCGCAGGCCTATCAGCGGCTGCTCGACGAATTCGGCCACACGCAGGAGGCACTGGCCAAGGCGGTCCACAAATCGCGCAGTCATGTCGCCAACCTGTTGCGATTGCTCGATCTTCCTGCCGAAATCCAGGCCCGCGTCGTGGAGGGGGCGCTGACCATGGGGCACGCCCGCGCGATCCTGGGCGCGGCCGATCCGATGGCGCTCGCCGACCAGGTGGTGGCGCAGGGCCTGTCGGTCCGCCAGACCGAGAAGCTCGCCGCCGACGTCAAGCGCGGCGGCTCCGGCGGTTCGGCACCACGCCGTGCGGGCTTTTCGGATCATGCCACCGGCAGCGCCGATATCGAGGCGCTGGAACGCCAGCTCGCCGACCTTCTCGGGCTGAAGGTGCACATCGCCTTCCATCCCGAAGGCCATGGCTCGATCACGCTCGACTACAGCACGCTCGACCAGCTCGACATGGTCTGCCAGCGGCTGAGCGGGGAGCGGATCTAGCCCACCCGCCGCGCCAGCCGCAGCAGGAAGGCGTCCGCCGCGACGCGCCCCGCCGGCCCCAGCGCGATCGCCTCGCGCTCGGTGCGCCGCGCCGCCGCCTGCGCGGCGACCAGATCGGCCAGCTTCCACTTGCGCACCGCCGCCGCTGTCGCGGCCTCTTCCTTCCAGAAGACGCGGTGGCGCTTCATCACCTGATCGATGCCCTCCCCGCCCTCGACCGCCGCACGCATCTCCGCCAGCGTCACCAGCCGTCGCCCGAGCGCGCGCAGGATCGGGATCGGCGAGGCATCCGCGCCGTTCATCCGCCGAAGCGCCTCGACCAGCACCGCCACCTCGCCCGCGGTCGCCGCCAGCACGATCTCGCCGATCTCGCCCTCCGCAATGTCGGCACCGATCGCGTCCAGCGCCGCTTCATCCGCGTCGGCGGGCCGGTCGGGCGCGGCATCGACGTACAGCGCCAGCTTCTCGACCTCGCGTGCCATCACCGCGCGGTCGCCGTCCGCGGCGCGGACGATCCGCTGCACCGCCGCCGGCGCGATCCGCAGCCCGTGCGTGCGCGCCAGATCGTTGACCACCGCGCCGGCATCGCGCGCGTTCGGCGGATAGCAGGCGAACGCCATCGCGCGATCCGAATCGATCGCGGCCTTCACCAGCTTGCCGGTCGCCTTGACGCTCGAGGCGATCATCACCGCCGGATTGCCCGCCTGCTCCGCCGCCAGCAGCGCCTCGACCGCCTCGACCGATTCCTCCCCCGCCCCGGTCACGCGGATCCAGCGCGCATCGCCGAACAGCGAGATCGCCGCCGCCTCGTCGCTCAACCGTGCCGGATCGCCGCGCAGCGTCGCGCCGTCGAGGTCGACACGCTCCGCCCCCGCGCCCAGCGCCTTGCCCAGCCGCGCGGCGAACGCCATCGCGGTCGATTCGTCGGGACCGTGGAGCAGGTAGAGCCGGATATCCGCCGGCGGCCGGTCGAGCGCAGCCGTCAGCCGCGGCTCGGTCACCTTCATGGCGCGGGCGTACCCGCCGCGGTTCCGGCGGTCGCCCCGGCTGTCGCCTGCGTGCGCCGCGCATACAGCGCCAGCCGCCCGACGATCTGTTCGGCGACCGTGTCCGACAATCGCTCCAGCGCGGTGCTTTCCGCCGCGATCGTCGCATATTCCGAACCGACCACGTCGATTCCCGCATCCGATCCGGCGGTCGCATCGAGCACCACGGTGCCCTTGCCCGCCTCGATCAGCTGGAAGCGCGCGC
>NZ_LSJO01000643.1:0-1127 GCF_001556735.1 Sphingomonas sp. CCH9-F2
GTGCTGGCGGCGGGATCAGCCATCGCCAGCGGTCCCGCCGCCAGCACCTTCGCCAGCGCCGCGCCGCGCGTCGCCACTACCGATCGACCGTTGGCGGGGCCGACCACCACCAGCCGGTTGCGCACCAGCGTCGCGCGCGTGCCCGGCACGATCAGCCCGGCCTTCGCCACCGCATCCATCCAGTCAGCGTCGGCCGAGACGAACAGGTCGGCGCGCCCGCCCGCGGTGATCTGCCGCGCCAGCGCGGAGGACGCCGCGAACGACAGCACCGGGCGCGGATGCCCGCGCGCCGCCCAGGCCGCGGCGGCATCGGTCAGCGCCTCCTGCATGCTCGCCGCCGCCAGCACCAGCGGCGCGCGCGACTGTGCGGTGGCCGGGACGGCGAAAAGTGCCAGCAGGGCAAACAGCAGGACGATCAGGCGACGCATCGCGTCACCATCGCACCGTATCCGGTCGGATACAACCAACGGAAGGGATCAGTTCTCGTCGCCCATCCGCAGCGCCGCGATAAAGGCTTCCTGCGGGATCTGCACGGAGCCGTATTCGCGCATCTTCAGTTTGCCCTTCTTCTGCTTTTCCAGAAGCTTGCGCTTGCGGGTGATGTCGCCGCCATAGCATTTAGCGGTAACGTCCTTGCGCATCGCGCTGATCGTCTCGCGCGCGATCACCTTGCCGCCGATCGCCGCCTGGATCGGGATCTTGAACAGATGCCGCGGGATCAGTTCCTTGAGCCGCTCGCACATGCCGCGCCCGCGCGTTTCGGCGGTGCCGCGGTGGACGATCATCGACAGCGCGTCGACCGGCTCCTCGTTGACGAGGATGCTCATCTTGACCAGGTCGCCCTCACGGTGCCCGATCTGGTGATAGTCGAAGCTGGCATAGCCCTTCGACAGCGATTTCAGCCGGTCGTAGAAGTCGAACACCACTTCGTTGAGCGGCAGTTCGTAGGTCGCCTGCGCGCGCCCACCGACATAGGTCAGGTTCTTCTGGATGCCGCGGCGGTCCTGGCACAGCTTCAGGATCGAGCCGAGATACTCGTCGGGGACGTAGATGACCGCCTCGATCCACGGCTCCGCGATCGACGCGATCTTGTTCGGATCGGGCATGTCGGCGGGGTTGTGCAGATC
>NZ_LSJO01000644.1:0-4676 GCF_001556735.1 Sphingomonas sp. CCH9-F2
GGGGCATCCTGAGCCGCCGCCGCCGGCACGGCACCCGCGACCGCCACCGCCAACGCCGCCCCGCCCGATCGCACCATGGCCCCGTGTCCTTTCGTTGCGCCGCGTTGGGACAGATCATGGCTTCGGGGCCGCAATAAGGCCGCGCGCACCACCATCGCCGTTGCCGGTGCCGGGCGCCTGGGCTAGGGCTCCGCGCGATCCGGGGGGACTTGCATGAACAAGACGACGACCATCGCGCTGGCGGCGCTGACCCTTTCGCTCGCCGCGTGCGGCGGCGGCGGGGCCGGCCCCAGTGTCGGCACCAATGTGCAAATCTCCCCGACCGACCAGCGCAACGCCAGCCTGACCGACCTGCGCGTCAGCGAGGGCTTTGCCGGCTACAAGGGGCGCATCCGCTACGAGGTGTCGGCCAGCGGCAGCGCCCGCAATTTCGACGGCACCGTCCCGCTGGTCAGCAACATCGCGGCGGTCCGCTACGACGCGGCGGCGCAAAGCTATACCGTCACCGGCGATGGCCTGACCACGCCGTCGTTCGGCCCGGCGCAGCGCATATCCGGCAACGCCACGCTCACCAATTACGAACGCGCCGGGACGACGCAGCAGAACCTGACGCTGTTCAACCCCGGCGCCGCCAATCCGCGCCTGGCGCTCACCTATGCCAGCTTCGGCGCCTATCAGGAAATCGGCACCGCCACGAACGGCAGCCGCACGGTCGACACCACCTTCTTCAGCTATGGCGTGCGCACCACCGCGGCCGACATGCCGCGCACCGGGCGCGCGAGCTACGACACGATCGTCGACGGGCAGTTCGCCGATTCGACCGGCGTCTATGCGCTGGGCGGGCAAAGCAGCTTCGAGGCGGATTTTGGTGCCTCCACCGTCACCGCCGGCATGACGCTGCAGGGGCAGAACGTCATCGACGGGCGCGGCAAGTCGTTCAGTCCGATGGCACTGACCGGCACGATCCGTTCGGACACCAACGGCTTCTCCTTCTCCGCCAGCGGCGATGGCGCCACGATGGGGGGCATGTTCTACGGCCCCGGTGCCGCGGAAATCGCGGGCGTCTTCGGCTTCCGCACCGGCGACGGCGCAGGGACGGGGGCGATCGCCGGCCGCAAACGCTGACGGTGGCGCTCCAGGACGCGCCGGTCGCCGCCGCCGCCGACTGTCCCGCCCCCTGCCGCACCGGCCTGTCCGCGGCGCAGGTGTTCGCGCTGGCCGAGGCGCAGCGCGCCGCGGGACGCACCGACGCGGCCGAGCGGCTGCTGCTGGCGCTGACCGCCGATCCCGATGCCGACCATCGCGCGGAGGCGCGCTTCCGGCTGGGGCAGCTCTACGAACAGACCGCGCGCCCGCGCGACGCGATCGCGATCTGGCGGCGGCTGCTGGACGAAAAGCCGCAGGCCGCGCGCGTCCGGCTCGACCTCGCCCGGCTGCTGGCGCGTGCCGGCGACGAGGCGGCGGCGCGGCGCGAATTGCGGATCGTCGGCGCCGGCCCGCTGCCGGAGGATGTCGCGCAGGTCGTCGATCGCTTCGCCACCGCGCTGCGCTCGCGCCGCCCGCTGGGGATCAGCGTCGAGGTGGCGGTCGCCCCCGATAGCAACGTCAATGCCGCCACCCGACAGCGCACGATCGAAACCGTCATCGCCGATCTGACGCTGGATGCGGACGCACGCGCTCGCGCAGGGATCGGCGTGTCGCTGGCGGCACAGGGGTTCGCGCGCGTGCCGCTGGGCGGGGTGGAGACGCTGACCCGCCTGTCGCTGGGCGGCGACCGCTACCGCGCCAGCCGCTTCAACACGGGGTTCGCGACGCTGGCGGGCGGGCCGGAGTTCCAGTACCGCGGCTGGCGCATCCGCCCCGCCGCGACGCTGGGCCGCCGCTGGTTCGGGGGCGCGCAGCTCGCCGATGCGGTGGGCGTGTCGCTCAACCTGTTGCGGGCGCTCGACCGCGCGACCCAGATCGAGCTGGAGGCGAGCGCCACACGGCTCGACGATCGTATCGCGGCGCAGGACGGGACCAGCTGGGACGTCAATGCCGTGCTGGATCGCGCGGTGGATGCGCGGTGGAGCGTGCGCGGCACGCTGCGCGCGTCGCGGCTCGCGGCGCGCGATCCGGGCTACAGCCTGGGCACGATCGCGGTCGGCGCGCTGGCGGCGCGGCAGGGGCCGGTGCTCGCCGCCTTCGTCCAGGCGGATGTCGCGCACAGCGCGGCGGACGCGCGCTTGTTGCTGTTTCCGCAGGTCCGGAACGACTGGCGGTGGAGCGCAACCGGCGGGCTGGTGTGGCGGCGCCATCGGATTCTGGGCGCGGCGCCGCTGGTGCGCGTATCGGCCACGCGCAACCAGTCGACCGTGCCGCTCTACGCCTTTCGCCGGATCCGCGCCGAATTCGCGCTGTCGCGCGAATTCTAGAGCGGGTCGATATTCGCCTCCGGTCGCGCCGAGCAACGGCGAAACGGGGTCACCAGGAGCAGCGCTCCGCCGACGAGGCGTCGACGTCGCTCAGCCTCTCATCAGCACCAACGGATCGGTTGCCGGAACGTCGATCCGCGCAGACGCGCGTCAGGCGCCGGCGGGCGACGGATTGCCGAACGGCCCCGACGGACGCCGCGTCTTCGGGATCGACGTGCCCGCGGTCGGCACCGTCCGCGTCTTCGGTCCCTGATCCTGCCGGCCGATATCCTCGCCCGCGATCAGCCGCTTGATCTCTTCGCCGGACAGCGTCTCATATTCCAGCAGCGCGCCCGCCAGCGTGTGCAGCTGGTCGATATGGTCGGTCAGCACCTGCTTGGCGCGGTGCAGCCCACCCTCGACGATCGACTTGATCTCGTCGTCGATCAATTGCGCGGTCTGGTTCGACATGCGCACCGGCTGGCTGGACGAATAACCTAGGAAGCTCTCGCCCTCGGGCTGCGCATATTCGACCGGCCCGACCTTGTCGGACATGCCCCATTTAGTGACCATGTCGCGGGCGAGGCCGGTGGCGTACTGGATGTCGCCCGATGCGCCCGACGATACCTTGTCATAGCCGAAGATGATCTCCTCGGCCACGCGCCCGCCCATCGCCACCGCCAGGTTCGCGTACATCTTGTCGCGGTGATAGCTGTAGCTGTCGCGCTCGGGCAGGCGCATCACCATGCCCAGCGCGCGGCCGCGCGGGATGATTGTCGCCTTGTGGATCGGGTCGGACGCTGGCTCGTGCAGCGCGACGATCGCATGGCCCGCCTCGTGATAGGCGGTCATTCGCTTCTCGTCCTCGGTCATCACCATCGAACGCCGCTCGGCGCCCATCATGACCTTGTCCTTGGCCTCCTCGAACTCGGCCATCGCGACC
The DNA here is from genome assembly GCF_001556735.1 of Sphingomonas sp. CCH9-F2. Taxonomy (NCBI): domain Bacteria; kingdom Pseudomonadati; phylum Pseudomonadota; class Alphaproteobacteria; order Sphingomonadales; family Sphingomonadaceae; genus Sphingomonas; species Sphingomonas sp. CCH9-F2. Next base: position 3,337 of record NZ_LSJO01000644.1, read on the forward strand.
AGCCGCTTGCCCTTGCGCGCGCCCATCAGCGCGGCCTCGTTGACCAGATTGGCGAGGTCCGCGCCCGAGAAGCCCGGCGTGCCGCGCGCGATCGTGCGCGCATCGACGTCGGGGGCCAGCGGCACCTTCTTCATATGGACTTCGAGGATCTTGACGCGGCCCTCGATGTCCGGGCGCGGCACCACCACCTGCCGGTCGAACCGGCCGGGACGCAACAGCGCGGGGTCGAGCACGTCGGGGCGGTTGGTCGCCGCGACGATGATGATGCCTTCGTTGGCCTCGAAACCGTCCATCTCGACCAGCAGCTGGTTCAGTGTCTGCTCGCGCTCGTCATTGCCGTTGCCCAGCCCCGCACCGCGGTGCCGGCCGACCGCGTCGATCTCGTCGATGAAGACGATGCACGGCGCGCTCTTCTTGGCCTGTTCGAACATGTCGCGCACGCGGCTGGCGCCGACGCCGACGAACATCTCGACGAAGTCCGAGCCGGAGATGGTGAAGAACGGCACGCCCGCTTCGCCCGCGATCGCGCGCGCCAGCAGCGTCTTGCCGGTACCGGGCGATCCGACCAGCAGCGCCCCCTTGGGAATCTTGCCACCCAGCCGCGCGAACTTTGACGGGTCCTTCAGGAAATCGACGATCTCGGTCAGCTCGGCGCGCGCCTCGTCGATGCCCGCGACGTCGTCGAAGGTGACCTTGCCTTCCTTCTGCGTCAGCATCCGCGCGCGGCTCTTGCCGAAGCCCATCGCCCCGCCCGCGCCGCCGCCCTTCTGCATCTGGCGCAGCACGAAGAAGGCGATGCCGATGAACAGCAGGAACGGCAGCGAATTGTACAGCATCAGGAGCCAGATCGACGGGCCTTCCTCAGGCTTGCCCGCCACCTCGACGCCGGACTTGCGCAGCCGGTCCATCAGCCCCGAATCCTGCACCGGATAGGTGCGGAACTTGTCGCCACTGGAAAAGCTGCCGGAGATCATGTCGCGCGACACGTTGACGCTCTTGACCGTCCCCTCGTCCACCTTGTCGAGGAAGGTCGAATAGGCGATCGTATTGCCCTGCGCGGTGGAATTGCCGCCGCCCAGCACCGTCACGACCAGCGCCAGCGACAACAGCACGCCGACCCAGATCAGCAGGCTTTTCATCCACGGATTGGGGCCACCGCCGCCATTCTCGCCATTGGGCTGCCGGTCGTTGTCGTTCATGCGCTACCTTTCGTCATCCGCAATGTAGGGCGGCGAGGGTTAATGGCAATGGAACAACGTCGGTCAGACTGATCGACGCGGTGGAGCCACCGAAAACTGCCATCCTGCGGGCGTCGCGGCCACTTTCACCCCGCCCTGCAC
>NZ_LSJO01000645.1:0-444 GCF_001556735.1 Sphingomonas sp. CCH9-F2
CCGCCGGCGCGGGCGCGGCGATCCACCTGCCGCTGTTCGACGCCGGGCGGCGCAAGGCCGATCTGGCCGGCGCCACCGCCGCGCTCGACGCCGCCACCGCCGCCTATAACGGCGCGGTCGTCGCCGCCGCGCGCGAGGCGGCGGACGCGGTCGCGCGCGTCCGCGCCGCCGATGCCGCGCGGGCGCGCACCGCCGACATCCAGCGCGCGCTGGGCGAAACGAACCGCCTCAACGCGGTGCGCGTCGCCAGCGGACTCAACAGCCGGCTCGACCTGGTCGACAACGACGTCCGCCTGCTCGACGCCGATCTGGCCGCCGCCAACCGTTCGATCGACGCGCTCGCCGCGCGCGCCCAGCTTGCCACCGCACTCGGCGGCGGCTTCGCCCCCGTCCAGGACCTCGCCCGATGACCGACACGCCTGTTCCCGCCGCCGAGTGCGGTGG
>NZ_LSJO01000646.1:0-18749 GCF_001556735.1 Sphingomonas sp. CCH9-F2
GGATGGGCGCTGGCGCCGCCGCCGCCGGACCTGATCGTCACGGGGGACGGGCGGCATCTGGCATGGCGTGGCGAGGACGGAACGGTGGCGATCCTGCGCGATCGTGCCGGAGACTATGTGCGCGATACGCTGGCGGAGGGGGCGGGGCTGAATGACGAACCGGCGCTGCTGTCGCACTCGGCTGGCGCGCGGTGCAACCGCGACCTGTGCTGGCTGGAGCGGGGGACATGGCGCGTGCTGGCGACGCGCAGCGCGTATTTCGTGCCGGTGGCGGCGCTGGTGCCGCTATGCCGGCAGGCGGACATCGTCGTCAGCGATCGGCGGTTGCCGAGGGGGTGCCGGGCGCGGTGGGTGACGCTGGATCGCGCGACATTGGCACGGACGGGGGGCGTCGCGGTGACGCTGGCGCAGCGAAAAGCGGTGAGCGTGCGCAGGAGCGGCGATGCGCATCCATGGGTGCGGAGCAGCGATCGCGGCGGCGAGAAGCGAGTCGCGCGCGGTAAAAGGGGTCTTTTTGGCGCGGAAAAGCGCGGTCGCGACCGCGATGACGGGCGGACGGGGACGAGTCGCGACCGGTAGATGCGGTGTCGCGGGGCGGTTTGGGGCAAGGCGGGCGTCGATGCGGCGCGTGGATGTCGCGCCGGACGCGGGGGTACGGATGGTCTTGGATCTTTGCGGGGCCGGACATAGTCGGGACCACGGCAGGATGGCCGGAGTCGATCGAGGCGCGATCGGCCACGTATGCGGCGCGATGGATGCCGGAACGGGTCCGGAATGACGGCCATGGGCGCGGGCGGTGCGCGCCGCCCGTGCCGGCCCGGTCAGTCGTAGCGGCGCAGGATGCCGGCGAGCTTGCCCTGTACGCGCACCTGCGCCGGGGCGTAGCGTTGCGGGTCGTAGGAGCGGTTGGCGGGATCGAGGCGGATCATCGCGCCTTCCCGGCGGAAATATTTCAGCGTCGCCTCGCTATCCTCGATCAGCGCGACGACGATCTCGCCGTCACGGGCGACCTCCTGCCGGCGGATCAGCGCATAGTCGCCGTCGAGGATGCCCGCCTCAACCATCGAATCGCCGGCGACCTCCAGCGCGAAATGCTCGCCCGCGCCCAGCAGCGCGGCGGGGACCGGCAGGCTGGTCGACCCCTCGAACGCCTCGATCGGGACGCCGGCGGCGATGCGGCCGTGAAGCGGGATCTCGATCACGTCATTGGCGGGTTCGGGCGCGGCGCGGCGCGATGGCGCGGGCGCGGGGGTGCGCTTCGTATCGGGACGCTCGGGCGTCTTGAGCACTTCCAGCGCGCGGGCGCGGTTGGGAAGCCGGCGCAGATAGCCGCGTTCCTCCAGCGCGCTGATGAGTCGGTGGACGCCGGACTTGCTCTTCAGCTCCAGCGCCTCCTTCATCTCCTCGAACGACGGCGAGACGCCGCTTTCGCTCAGGCGATCCTGAATGAAGCAGATCAGTTCGTGCTGTTTGCGCGTCAGCATCGGCCGGTTTCCCTTCGTCTCGCGAACGTATTGGGAACCTTTATGGAACGTGCCCGGTCCTACGTCAAGCGATCCGCAGGATTTCCGCCGAGTCGCCCGCCGATGCCGCGGGGGCGTGCGGCGCGCGGACGATCAGGCAGGTCGAGCGCGCGAGGGTGCGCAGCATCGAACTGTCCTGGATGGTGGAGGCGAAGACGCGCCCGTCGCGGGTTTCGGCGCGCAGATAGTCGGTGCGCTCGCCATTGGCGGGGAGCGGCTCCCCGAGGATCGCGGTGTCGACGCGCGGGAAGGGATCGCCCGCATGCGCCAGATGCGCGACCAGCGGACGGACGAACAGGATCGCGGTGACGAAGGCGGAGACGGGATTGCCGGGCAGTCCGACCACCGCCATCGCGCCGCGGCGGCCCGCCAGCATCGGCTTTCCCGGACGCAGCGCGATCCGCCAGAAATCGAGCGTCACCCCCGCCGCCGCCAGCGCGGGGCGCACCAGATCGTGGTCGCCGACCGACGCGCCGCCGGTGGTGACCAGCACATCGGCCTGCACGCGCGCGAAGGCGTCGGTCAGCACGTCGAGCCGGTCGGGCAGGATGCCGAGGTCGACGATCTCCACCGCCATGTCCGCCAGCAGGGTGCGCAGCAGCAGGCGATTGGATTCGGGCAGCGCGCCGTCCGGGGCGGGCGTGCCGGGATCGACCAGTTCGTCCCCCGTCGCGGCCAGCGCGACGCGCACGCGGCGGGCGACGGGGATGCGTGCGACCCCGCCGGTCGCCGCCACCGCCAGCCGCGCCGGGGTCAGCCGCTCACCGACGTCGACCAGCACGTCGCCTTCGCCGAAATCAAGCCCGCGGCGGCGCACGTTGCGCCCGCGATGCGGCGGCCCCTCGCCAGCGAGGAACAGCGCGGTGCCGTCGCGTCGCGCCTCCTCCTGCACGAGCACGGTGTCGGTGCCGGGGGGCAGCGCCGCGCCGGTGAAGATGCGCACCGCCTGTCCGGCATCGACCGATCCGGCGAAGGGCGCGCCCGCCGCGCTTTCGCCGATGACCGCGAAGGGGCCGGGCAGATCGGCGAAGCGCAGCGCATAGCCGTCCATCGCCGAGAGGTCCGCCGCCGGCTGCGTCCGCGTGGCGATGACGGGGGCGGCGGCATGACGGTTGAGCGCGTCGGCGAGCGGCACGGTTTCGACCGGTACGGGCGTGCCCAGCGCCAGGACGCGCGCCTGTGCCTGTGCAACGGGAAGGAGGGACATGGAGGGTTCGCCGTGATGAGCCGTTGGCCGGGGCCATGCTCTTGCGGCGCGCGGCGCGGGCGATCAACCCCGCATCGGTGCAGCAGATCGCCGACGCCGCCGCGCCGGTGATCGGAGCGGGCGCCGCGCCGGCCCGCCGACGCTGGCGCCGGCATCGGCGATAGTGCGGAACGGTGGACCCGCCGGACGGTCAGGCGCGCCAGTCGCCCGAGCGGCCGCCGCGCTTTTCCAGGAGGCGGATGCCCTCGATCCGCATCGCCTTGTCGATCGCCTTGGCCATGTCATAGACGGTCAGCAGTGCCACCGACACCGCGGTCAGCGCCTCCATCTCCACGCCGGTCTTGCCATCGGTCGCGGCCAGCGCGGTGGCGGTGACGCCGTCGTCGTCGATCGCCAGGTCGAGCGACACCTTCGTCAGTGGCAGCGGGTGGCACAGCGGGATCAGGTCGCTGGTCCGCTTCGCCGCCATGATCCCGGCGACGCGCGCGACCGCGATCACATCGCCCTTCTTCACCGCGCCGGCGCGGATCGCGGCGACCGCCGCCGCGCTCATCACGATGCGCCCCGTGGCGACGCCCTCGCGCCGGGTGACGGCCTTGTCGCCGACATCGACCATGTGCGCGGCGCCATCGGCGTCGAGATGGGTGAGCGCGCCGGCCATGTCAGCCGACCATCGCGCGGGTCGCGGCGGCGACGTCGTCCTGCCGCATCAGCGCCTCGCCGATCAGGAAGCAGTGGACGCCGTGCGCGGCCAGTTCGTCCAGATCGGCGCGGGTCGACAGCCCGCTTTCGGCGACGAAGGTGCAGCCGGCGGGCGCGTGCGCCATCAGCGCATAGGTGCGGCGGAAATCGACCTCGAACGTCTTCAGGTTGCGGTTGTTGACGCCGATCAGTCGCGAGGACAGCTTCGCCGCGCGCTCCAGTTCGGCTTCGTCATGGACCTCGACCAGCACGTCCAGCCCCTGTTCGATCGCCGCCGCCTCGCATTCCGCCAGCGTCACGTCGTCGAGCGCGCTGACGATCAGCAGGATCGCGTCGGCGCCGATGCTGCGCGCCTCCAGCGCCTGCCACGGATCGACGGTGAAATCCTTGCGCAGCACCGGCAGGTCGCAGGCGGCGCGCGCGGCCTTCAGATACTCCTCATGCCCCTGGAAATAGGGTGCGTCGGTCAGCACCGACAGGCAGGTCGCACCGCCATCGGCATAGGCGCGAGCGTGCGCGGGGGGATCGAAATCGGCCCGGATCAGCCCCTTGGACGGGCTGGCCTTCTTGATCTCGGCGATCAACGCGTGGCGCCCCGTGGCGGCGGTGCGATCCAGCGCGGCGCGAAAGCCGCGCGGCGGGGTCTGCGCCGCGGCCAGCGCCTCCAGCCCGGCGCGCGACGACGCGGCGCGGCGCATCCGCACCTCCTCGCGCTTGGTGGCGCAGATCGTGTCGAGGATGGTCATGAATAAGCGATCCAGCGGTCGAGAAGGCGGTTGGCGGCGCCCGAATCGAGCGCCTCGCCCGCGCGGGCGGCGGCATCGGGCAGCGCGGCGTCGCGCCCCGCCAGCACCAGCGCGGCGGCGGCGTTGAGCAGCACCGCGTCGCGATAGGCGCCGCGCTCGCCCCGCAGCAGGCGGCGCAGCGCGGCGGCGTTATAGGCCGGATCTCCGCCGCGGATCGCCAGCGTCGGGTGGCGCGCGACCCCGGCATCCTCGGGCACGATCCGCCCGGCCATCGTCACTGCGCCGACCGTGACGACGCGGGTGGGGCCGGCGCCGGAGATTTCGTCCAGCCCTTCCTCACCCGACACGACCAGCGCGGCGGTGCTGCCCAGCTGCGCCAACGCCTCGGCATAGAGCGGCGCGTAATCGGGGCGCGCGATGCCGATCAGCTGGCGGGTGACGTGCGCGGGATTGGACAGCGGGCCCATCAGGTTGAAGATCGTGCGGCGGCCGATACGGCGGCGGATCGGGGTGATCCGCTTCATCGCGGGATGATGGTTGCCCGCGAACAGGAAGCAGATGCCGATATCGGCGAGCGTCGCCTCCGCCAGCGCGCCGGCGCGGTCCATGTCGAGGCCAAGCATCTCCAGCGTGTCCGCCGCCCCCGCCTTCGACGAGGCGGCGCGGTTGCCGTGCTTGGCGACCGGCACGCCGCACGCGGCGACCACCAGGCTGACCGCGGTCGACACGTTGAGCGTATGCTGCCCGTCGCCGCCGGTGCCGCACACGTCGATCGCATCGGCGGGCGCCGCGATCGGGATCAGCCGTGCGCGCATCGCGCGCGCCGCCTCCGCGATCTCGATGCTGGTTTCGCCGCGTTCGGCCAGCCGCAGCAGGAAATCGGCGACCGCGTCCTCGCTGGTGCGCGCGTCGAGGATGTCGGCGAACGCCAGCGCCGCGGTTTCGCGCGACAGCGGCGACGACGGATCGGGCAGCAGCGCGGCGGCGGTCACGCCGCGGCCCGCGTGTCCGCCCCGCGCGGCGCCACGTTCATCCCGCACAGGCGCAGGAAATTGGCGATCAGGTCATGACCATGTTCGGTGGCGATGCTTTCGGGGTGGAACTGCACCCCGTGGATCGGCAGGTCGCGGTGGCGCAGCCCCATCACCGATCCGTCGCCCGCGGTGGCGTTGACCGCCAGTACGTCGGGGACGTCGGTGACGATCAGCGAGTGGTAGCGCGTGGCGGTGAAGGGTGAGGGCAGGCCCGCGAACACGCCGCTGCCGTCATGGTCGATCGGGCTGGTCTTCCCGTGCATCAACCCGCCGCGCACCACCGAGCCGCCGAAATGCTGGCCGATCGCCTGATGCCCCAGGCACACGCCGAACAGCGGCAGCCGCGCGGCGGCGCAGGCACCGACCAGGTCGAGCGTGATCCCCGCCTCGTTCGGAGTGCACGGGCCGGGCGACAGCAGGATACCGCGCGCGCCGCTGGCCATTGCGTCCGCGACGGTCAGCGCATCGTTGCGCTCCACGCGCACCTCGGCACCCAGTTCCATGACGTAATGGACCAGGTTCCAGGTGAAGCTGTCGTAATTGTCGATCACCAGGATCATGGCGCCTGCCATAGCGGATGCGCGCCCCTTCGCAACACCCGTGGGCCGGTCATGTTCATGGCGGAGAAAAGCGCGGCGATGTACGTTGTCGGACCACAGGAGAAATATGATGCTGCGTCAGGCCGTCGTCGTCGCCTTGCTTCTTGGTCTGCCAGCCGCGGCGTCGGCGCAGGCCGCCCGCGCCGGCGAAACCGGGCGAACGCCGCAGCGCGTGCGCAGCATCACGCTACAGCCGAACGAGGCCTGTCCCAAGGCCGAGGGCGACGAGATCGTCGTGTGCAGCCGCATCAATCCGCAGGAACAATATCGCATTCCCAAGGAGTTGCGGAACACCGCCGAGCCGGCGGCGAAGAACCAGGCGTGGAACAACCGCGTCGCGGTGGCGGACCGCACCGGGCGTACCGCGGCGGGCCTGCCGGACAGCTGCTCTCCGGTCGGGACCGGCGGACAGACGGGCTGTTCGATGATGTGGAACCAGGCGTTCGCGGCCGAAAAGCGCGCGGCGGAGAAGAACGACTCGATGATTCCGGGCGGGCGCGAGCCGTAAGGCCGGGCGGGAGGTTTTTATTGCCGAGGTTTGCCGGTCTGGCGTGACGGAAGGCGTCTCCTCGAAACGCCGTGCCCGCTATTGCCCGAAGCGCGGATCGCCGGCGCGGGCGATGGCTTCGCGGGCGGCGGCGAGGAGCGCGCCTGACTTGGCCTCGCACTCGCGCTGTTCGTAGGCGGGGTCGCTGTCGGCGACAATGCCGGCGCCGGCCTGGACGTGGATGGTGCCGTCCTTGACCACCGCGGTACGCAGCACGATGCACGAATCCATCGAGCCGTCGGGGGAGAAATAGCCGACGCCGCCGGCATAGGCGCCGCGCTTCTCCGCCTCCAGCTCGGCGATGATCTGGCACGCGCGCACCTTGGGCGCGCCGCTGACCGTGCCGGCGGGGAAGCCGGCGAACAGCGCGTCGATCGCGTCGTGGCGATCGTCCAGCCGCCCGACCACGTTCGAGACGATGTGCATGACGTGGCTATAGAATTCGACGGTGTAGCTGTCGGTGACCTGCACCGTTCCCGCCGCCGCCACCCGGCCGACGTCGTTGCGGCCGAGGTCGAGCAGCATCAGGTGTTCGGCGCGTTCCTTCGGATCGGCAAGCAGGCTGTCGCGGTTGGCGCCGTCTTCCGCCGCGGTGCGCCCGCGCGGGCGGGTGCCGGCGATCGGGCGGATCGTCACCTCGCCATCGCGGGCGCGCACCAAGATTTCCGGGCTGGACCCGGTCAGCGCGAAGCCGGGGAGGTCGAGGTGATAGAGAAACGGCGAGGGATTGATCCGGCGCAGCGCGCGGTACAGCTCGAAGGCCGGCAGCGGGAAGGGCGCGGTGAAGCGCTGCGCCAGCACCACCTGAAAGATATCGCCCGCGGCGATATATTCCTTCGCCGCGGCGACCATTTCGCCATAGCGGCCCTCGGGCAGCACGGGCGTGAGCGCGATCTCGACCGGATCGGCGCGCACCGGCGCGGGCAGCGCGGCGTGCGCCAGCCGCGCCTCGACCGCGTCGAGCCGGTCATGCGCGGCGTCGAGGATCGTGGCGGGATCGCGCGCCGCATCGGGCCATACCGGCGCGACCAGGAACAGCGCGTCGGCCAGTCGGTCGAACACCAGGATGACGGTGGGCCGGACGAACATCATGTCCGGCAGCCCCAGCGCATCGGCGCCGGGTGCGGGCAGCTTTTCGACCAGCCCGATCGTCTCATACCCGAAATAGCCGACGAGGCAGGCGAGCGCGCGCGGCAGTTCGGGCGCCACCTCCATCCGGCACGCCGCGACCAGTTCGCGCAGGCTCTCCAACGTCGGCTTGCCGGTGGGGACGAAGGCGCCGCGATCGTCGAGCCAGCGCGCATTGACCTCCGCCGCGTCACCCGCGGCGCGCAGGACCAAATCGGGGGCGAGCCCGATCAGGCTGTGGCGGCCGCGCACCGCGCCGCCCTCCACCGATTCGAGCAGGAAGTCGCCGCGCCCCGGTTCGATCAGCTTGAGCGCCGCGGCCACCGGGGTTTCGGTGTCGGCGATGCGCCGCCGCCACACCAGCGCCGGTCGCCCGGCGGCGAGCGCGGTCAGCGCCGCATCATCAACCGTATCACTGGTCGGCGCTGCCACCGACAAGCTCCTTCTTCAGTTGGTCGACCGCGGTCTGGTTGCGCTTCACGCCCTGATGCTGCGCGACCGCGCGGGCGAACTGATCGGCATATTCGCGGCCGATCACCTGCCCCAGATCGGTGCGGGTGGCGGCGATCACCCCCGGCTGCTTCGCGGCGTCGCCGGGTACCACGCGGTCGAGGCGCTCGATCAGCATCCCGTTGGCCTCCGGCGATTCGACGGTGCGCGCGGTGCCCGGCTTCAGCGCGAACAGCAGCGCGAGCACGGGGTTGCCGCGCCCCTGCGCCGCCAGCTGCGCGCGGGTCGCCTCGATCGTGCGCGGCGCGGGCGCCTTCACCCCCGATTGCGCCAGCGCGGTCGCGAGCGGCGTGCCGGCGTTCACCTTCGCGACGATCGCGCGCGCGGCGGCGCGCGCGGCGGCACGGACGCGATCGGTGGTGATGTCGGCGACGACGCGCTCGCGCGCCTTGTCGAGCGGAACCGGGGTGGCGCGGACGATGCGGTCGAGCGCGACGACCGCGAAGCTGCCGTCCTGTCCGAGCGGCACGGTGGTGGGGGTGTCGCCTTCCTCCGCAGCGAAGCCGGCCGCGACAACCTGCGCCAGCGCCGGATCGGCGGGCGCCTGAGGCTGATCGGGGTTGGTGCCGTTGGCAAGCAGCGCCGGCGTCGCCTGCACGGTCAGCTTCTGGTCGGCGGCAACTTCGTTGATGTTGGCGTTGTCGCTCAGCGAATCCTCGATCTTGTCGCGGATCTTGCCGATCGCGTCGGCGGCCTTCTGCTGACGCAGCTTGGCGACCAGTTCCTCACGCGCCTGCGCCAGCGTCTTGCCGGCGACCTGCGTCTCGCCCTCGACACGCGCGACGACGAAGCCGATCGGGCCGCGCACCGGGCCGACCACGCCATCGGCGGGCGCGGCGAACACCGCGTCGGCGATCGCGGCGGAGGTCTGCTTGGCGAGCGCGTCCCTTTCCACCTTGGCGATGGTGCGCGCCTCCAGCCCGGCGGCGCGCGCGGCCTGCGCGATCGGGGTGCCGGCCTTCACCTTGTCGGCCAGCGCCTGCGCCGCTTTTTGGTCAAGCACGGTGACGAGCGCGACGTCGCGCTGCCGCTTGGCGGCGTAGGTCGCCTTGTCGGCGGCATAGGCCTGCGCGATCTCGGCATCGGTCGGATTGGTCTGCCCGGCGACCTGCTGCGGCCCGACGATGGCGTAGCGGATCACACGGCGTTCGGGCGTGGTGTAGCGCGCGATATTCTTCTGATACCATTGCTTCACCTCGGCATCGCCGGGGGCGGCGCCGCGCGGCATCGCGGCATAGGGGATCAGCGTCACCTCCCCTGCGCGGCGTTCCAGCAGTAGCGAGGCATAGGGCAGCGCCATGTCCTGTGGCACCTGGCTGGCGCCCTGCGTCGGAACCAGCAGGAACTGCGCCATCGTCTCGCGCGCGATATCGCGCTGCACCTGCGCGTCGGTCAGCCCGCGCTGCGCGATCAGCGCCTCATAGGCGCGCTGGTCGAACTGGCCGGTGGGGCCGGCGAAGGCGGGGATCGCCTTCAGCTGGCTGCCGATCAGCGCGCGGCTGATACGCATCCCCTGATCCTGGCCGAAGGTTTCGAGCGCCAGCCCGGTGATCGCGCGGTTGAGCAGCGCCTCCACGCCGCCCTGCGCCACCAGTTGCGGCATCGTCACGTCGGGCTGCTGCTGCCGGGCGAAGCGCAGTTCGTCCTGCGCGGCGCGGCGGATGTCGTCGGTGGCGACGCTCTGCCCGTCGACCGAGGCGATCGGATTGCCCAGGATGCCGCGGCCCGCCGACGCCAGACCGGTCACGTCGCCCGCGGCGAAGGCGATCGCGATGACGATCAGGATGCCGAAGGTGATGATGACACCGACCTTCGAATAGATGATCCGGCGAATGGAGCTGAGCATGGAAGCGGGGAACCGGCCCTGTAAGAGAAGCCGCACGCTTTAGGGGGCAGTGGCGGTGGCATCAAGCCGCGAGGGTGGCTAACGGGTGGCACGGCACGAAACGGGAGGATCACATGACGCGGCGCAAGCTGGTGGCGGGGAACTGGAAGATGAACGGCAGCCTGGCCGCGCTGGCCGAACTGGAGGGGATCGCCGCGGCCGCGGCGGCGCGCAGCGACGTCGACGTGGCGATCGCGGTGCCCGCGACGCTGATCGCCGCGGCGCACGCCAAGGTGCCCGCGCTGGCGATCGGCGCGCAGGACGTCCACCCGGCGGAAAAGGGCGCCTATACCGGCTGCATCTCCACCACGCTGGCCAAGGAAGCGGGGGCGAGCTTCTCGATCGTCGGCCATTCGGAGCGGCGCGCCGACCAGAACGAAAGCGACGTGCTGGTGAAGGCCAAGGCGGAGGCGCTGCACAAGGCCGGGATGATGGCGATCGTGTGCGTGGGCGAGACGCTGGAACAGCGCGACGCGGGCGATGCCGAGGCGGTGGTGACCGCGCAGGTCGCCGGATCGCTGCCCGACGGCGCGGCGCCCGACTGGTGCGCGATCGCCTATGAACCGGTATGGGCGATCGGGACCGGGCGCACCCCGACGGCGGCGGACGTGGCGGCGATGCACGGCGCGATCCGCGCGACGCTGCGCGACCTGATCGGCGAGGGCGCGGACGCGATGCGGCTGCTGTACGGCGGATCGGTATCGGGCGCGAATGCGGCGGAACTGCTCCACACCGCCGACGTCGACGGCGCGCTGGTGGGCGGCGCCAGCCTGACCGCCGCGGCGTTCGTGCCGATCATCGCGGCGGCGTGACGGCTGGGGGCGTTCGACGCTCGCCTCCGTTCGCCTCAGCACGAACGGGTTATTTGCAGCCGAAGCGCCCCTTGAGCAACGCATAGGCGGCACGCAGGCCATAGGCCTCGCCGCCCTTGGGCCGTGCCGGCTTGCCCGTCGGGCGCCAGGCGAAGGTATCGAGGTGCGCCCAGGGAGTGCCGGCGGGGACGAAGCGGCGCAGGAACAGCGCCGCGGTGATCGCGCCGGCGAAGCCGCCGTCGGGGGCGTTGACCATGTCCGCGATATCGGAACGGAGCATGTCGTCATATCCGTCCCACAGCGGCAGGCGCCATAGCGGGTCGCGCACCGCCGTTGCCGCCGCGAACAGATCGGTGGCGAGCGCCTCGTCATTGACGAAGGTGGCGGGCAGGTCCGGCCCCAGCGCGACGCGCGCCGCGCCGGTCAGCGTCGCGAAATCGAGGATCAAGTCGGGCGCGGCTTCGCCCGCCTTCGTCAGCGCATCGCCCAGGATCAGCCGCCCCTCGGCATCGGTATTGGTGTTCTCCACCGTCACGCCGGCACGCGTCGCCAGCACGTCGCCGGGGCGGAAGGCGTTGCCGGAAATGGCGTTTTCTACCGCCGGGATCAGCAGGTGGAGCCGCACGCGCAGCCGCGCCTGCATCACCAGCGCGGCGAGCGCGAGCGCGTGAGCGGCGCCGCCCATGTCCTTCTTCATCAGCCGCATGCCCGCCGACGGCTTGATATCCAGCCCGCCCGAATCGAAGCACACGCCCTTGCCGACGATCGCGATGCGCGGATGCGCGGGATCGCCCCACTCGACCTCGATCAGGCGCGGCGCGCGGTCCTTCGCCGCGGCCTGTCCGACCGCGTGGATCATCGGATAGCCGGTGGCGAGCGCGTCGCCGCGCGTGACCGTGACGGTGGCGCCATGCGCGGCGGCGAGCGTATCGGCCTCCGCCTCCAGCTCCGCCGGTCCCATGTCGCTGGCGCCGGTATCGACCAGGTCGCGGACGCGCGCGGTGGCGGCGGCGATGCGCACCGTCTCGTCGATCGCGGCGACCTCCGGGGTGAGCAGGATGCGCGCGCCGACAGGGTCGGGCTTGCGATACCGTGCGAAGCGGTGCTGCGCGAGCAGCCAGCCGAGGCCCGCGGCCCCGACCGCGCCATTGTCCGCGCCGTCGCCCGCCAGCCGGTACGTCCCCTCCGGCAGGCCGTCGCCCAGCGAGGCGATCCGCCACGGCGAATCGAGTGCTTCGTCGCAGAGCAGCAGCATCGACCAGTCATCGGGTGACTCCCCCGGCAGGATCGCGCGGTTGCCCGCCTTTCCCGTCACGCGCGCCGCGACGACGGCGGTGCGCACGCGCGCGGACTGCGTGGCGAGCCAGCTGCCATATTCCTCCGGCCGGACGACGTGGATGGTGCGGGCGGGCTGGCCGCGATCGGGCTGGAGCAAGGCGGCGAAGTCGGTCATCGCGGGACCAAAGCAGGACTTTAGGCGCCGCGCAACGGATGGTTCCCTTGCGCGCCCGGGCACCCTACATCGCGGCGCATGACCACGCATTCGACTCGCATGTTGATCCTCGGTTCCGGCCCGGCCGGGCTGTCCGCTGCCATTTACGGCGCGCGTGCCGGGATGAACCCGATCGTCGTCCAAGGCATCCAGCCCGGCGGCCAGCTGACCACCACCACCGACGTGGAGAACTATCCCGGCTTCGCCGACGTGATCCAGGGCCCGTGGCTGATGGAGCAGATGCAGAAGCAGGCCGAGCATGTCGGCACGCGGCTGATGTGGGACACGATCGTCGACGTCGACCTGACCAGCCGCCCGTTCCGGCTGACCGGCGACGGCGGCGACGTGTACGAGGGCGAGGTGCTGGTGATCGCCACCGGCGCGCAGGCCAAGTGGCTGGGCCTGGACAGCGAGGATGCGATGAAGGGCAAGGGCGTCAGCGCGTGCGCGACGTGCGACGGCTTCTTCTATCGCGGCAAGAAGGTGGCGGTGATCGGCGGCGGCAACACCGCGGTGGAGGAGGCATTGTACCTCACCAACCATTCCGACGACGTCACGCTGATCCACCGCCGCGACAGCCTGCGCGCCGAGCGTATCCTGCAGGAGCGGCTGTTCGCGCATCCGAGCATCACCGTATTGTGGAACAAGGAAGTGCGCGAGTTCGTGGACGGCGGCGGCAATGCCGGGCTGGTGGCGCTGGAGCTGGAGGACACGGTCACGGGCGAGCGGTCGCGGCTGGACGTCGAGGGCGGGTTCGTCGCGATCGGGCACCACCCGGCGACCGAGTTGCTGCGCGGGCATCTGGAGCTGGACGCCGACGGCTATGTCGCGGTGCAGCCGGGATCGACGCGCACCAGCGTGGCGGGCGTGTTCGCGTGCGGCGACGTGATGGACAAGACCTATCGCCAGGCGGTGACCGCGGCGGGGACCGGGTGCATGGCGGCGCTGGACGCCGAACGGTTCCTGGCGGCGGCGGAGTTCGAGGCGGTCAGGGAAGCGGCGGAATAGCCAGCGCGCGCGCGACCGCCTGCGCCAGCGCCTCCGCATCGGTGGCCCGCGCGAAACTGTGCGAGGCGCTGTCGATCGTGACGGTGCGGGTCGCAAGGCCATGCGCCGCGTGCGCATAGGCGATCGCGGTCGCATCCCCGGCGGCAAGGATGACGGTAGCGTCGTCGCCCCACGCGCCGATCGCGGCAAGGATGCGCGCGGCCGGTTCGGGCCGGGGTGACCCACGGGCGAGTTTGCGCATCCCCGCGGCCAGCCGCCGCACGTCCACCCCGCCAGTGACGAGCCGCCGCCATTGCGCCGGATCGCGCAGCCGCGCGCGGTAGCGGGCGCGGATCGCGGCGGCGGGGGGCAGCGCGTCGGCTTCGGCGCCGGTCCAGGGATTGGTGAGGATCACCGCATCCAGCCCCGCCGCGCGCCCCTCGAGCGCGAGCAGCGCGGCGGCATCGCAATTGCCGAGCGCGACGAGGCGGCGCAGCTGCGGCTGGCCGGCGCGAAAGGCGGTGACCGCGGCGCGCAGATCGGGTCCGGCGGCGGCGAAACCGGGGTCGGTGCCGCTCGAATCGCCGATACCGCGCCGGTCGTAGCGGAACACCGGCACCCCGGCGCGCGCCAGCCGCGCGGCGAGCAGCGCCATGCCGCGATGCGCGCCGATGCGAACCTCGCTGCCGCCCGACACGATCAGCAGCCCGGTGCCGCCGGGTGCCGCATCGAGCGTGCCGCCGAGCCATTCGCCCGCGCAGGGGAACACGGTCAGCCGGCGATCCACGCCGCGATATCCTGTGCCAGCGCATCGCCCAACGCGGGGGCGGCGACCGGCTCGGCCGCGCGCCAGGGCGGGGCGCCGGGAAGGTGGTTGTCGGCAGGGCGCGGATCGCCCGCCAGCCGCACCACGCGGGTCCGCGCGCCATCGGGGAGGGGGGCGTGGGCCAGATCGTCGATCATCGCGTCGGCGATGATGTTCCCGGCGTAATCATCGCCCGCGCCGGCGATCCGCAGGCGGCGCAGCTCGCGCACCTGTTCCTCACCCGTCAGCGGGGAGAGATACCAGCAGGATGCCGGGTCGATCGTCGTCGCGGCCAGCGCCGCGCCGCGCAGCGCCACCAGATGCACGGGGCCGGCAAGCGTCGTCGCGGCGGCGGCCACCGCGTCGCGCCACATCGACAGCCGCGCCTGGCGGGTGGGCAGCAGGCTGTCGCCCTGGCCGGGCAGGTCGGGGATCGCGCCGGCGATGCCGCGATCGGCGAGCCGCCGCAGCATCGCGACCAGCAGCGTGCGGCTGCGGTTCGCTTCCTCGAACAGCGCGGGCAGCGCGAGGATCGTCGGGCCGTGATCGGGGCCGAGGCGCAGCATCGCCTCCCGCCCCGACGGCGGATCGTAGCAGGTGTAGCGCGCCGTCGTCAGACGAGCGCGCGTTCAGCGGCGAAGCGGGTCAGCGCGCCGAACGTTTCCAGCATCTCGCCATCGACCTCGTCATCCTCGATCACGATGCCCAGCCGGTCCTCGAGCTCGGTCAGCACGCCGGCGACCGCCATCGAATCCAGCTCTGGCAGCGTGCCGAACAATTCAGTGTCGGCGGAAAAGCCATCGACCTGCGCCTGCGGCAGCGACAGGACGTCGCGCAGGACGTCGCGTACCGTGGCCTCGACCGCGTTCATTCCTTCGGGAACCACGCACCCTCCCTTTTTCGTCATGCCGCATGTGCGAAGCGGCCCGTTCGCGCCCGCGTTAGGACGGGGGGATGAAATGCGCAACGCCTTGGGGCTATGGAGCGGGGATGGTGCCTCCCGACCCCGTCCCGAAACCGATCGATCATGTCCTGCGCGGCGATCCCGATGCGCCCGCGCTGATCGGACGCGACGCGGTGCTGACCTTCGCGGCGGTGGAGGCGGCGGTCGCGCGGCTGGCGGGGTGGCTGGCGGCGATGGACCTGCCGGCGGGCGCGCGGGTGGCGACGTGGCTGCCCAAGACGCAGGCGGCGTGCCTGATGCCGCTGGCGGCGGCGCGTGCGGGGCTGGTGCATGTGCCGGTCAATCCGGTGCTGAAGCGCGCGCAGGTGGCGCATATCCTGGCCGACAGCGGTGCACGCCTGCTGCTGACGCAGAAAGCGCGCGCGGCGACTCTGGAGGACGGCGACGTCACGGGCGACGTGACGGTCGCGACCGCGACGGGGAGCGGCGACGCGCTGCCGCGTTCGGCGGCCGATCCGGCGGGGCTGGCGGCGATCCTCTATACATCCGGCTCGACCGGGCGGCCCAAGGGGGTGATGCTGAGCCATGCGAACCTGTGGCTGGGGGCGGTCAGCGTGGCGCATTATCTGGCGATCGCGCCCGACGACCGGGTGTTGGCGGTGCTGCCGCTGGGGTTCGATTACGGGCAGAACCAGTTGTTTTCCAGCTGGATGGCGGGCGCATCCGTGGCGCCGCTCGATTATCTGACCGCGCGCGACGTGGTGAAGGCGGTCGAGCGGGTGGCGGCGACGACGCTGGCGGGGGTGCCGCCGCTGTGGACGCAGCTGTTGGAGGCGGAATGGCCGGCGGAGACCGCCGCGCGGCTGCGGCGGCTGACCAATTCGGGCGGCGCGCTGACCCCGGCGATGGTGCGGGCGCTGCGCGCGCGCTTCCCGGCGGCGCGGTTGTTCGCGATGTATGGGCTGACGGAGGCGTTCCGGTCGACGTATCTGCCGCCGGAGATGATCGACGCGCGCCCGGATTCGATCGGCCGGGCGATCCCGTTCGCGGAGGTGATGGTGGTGCGCCCCGACGGCAGCGCGGCGGCGGCGGGCGAGCCGGGCGAGCTGGTGCACGCCGGGCCGCTGGTGGCGCAGGGTTACTGGCGCGATGCGGAGCGGACCGCGCAGCGTTTCCGCGCGGCGCCGGCGTTCTCGCGCTACGGCGGGACGGCGGTGTGGTCGGGCGATACGGTCGTCGCGGACGCGGAGGGGCTGCTGAGGTTCGTCGGCCGAGACGACGAGATGATCAAGACCGCCGGCCATCGCGTCAGCCCGCAGGAGGTGGAGGAAGCCGTCACCGCGGGCGCCGAAACGCGCGAGGCGGTAGCGATCGGCGTGGCGGATGCGCGGTTGGGACAGGCGATCGTGGTAGTGGCGCGCGGTAGCGGCGCGGAGGAACCTGCGTTGCGCGCGCGGTTGAAGCGCGAATTGCCGACGTACATGCAGCCCGCGCGCATCGCGTGGCGCGATATTCTGCCACACAATGCCAACGGCAAGCTGGACCGCGCGGCGATCGCGGCGATCGCACGCGAGGATGGCGGCGCATGAAACCGATGGGGCCGATCCCGCCCGAATTCGCGGCGCAGGCGGGGATGCTGACGATCGCGGGAACGCGCGCCGACGACTGGCTGGCGGCGCATGGATCGCCGCTGTTCGTGTACGACCCGGCGATCGTCGCGGCGCGGGTGGCGCGGTTCCGCGCGGCGATGCCCGCCGCGGTGGATCTGCATTATGCGGTGAAGGCCAATCCGTTTCCGCCGATGATCGCGGCGGTCGCGCCGCTGGTCGACGGGCTGGACGTTGCCTCCGCCGGGGAACTGGCCAAGGCGCTGGCGGTGAAGCCGGCGGCGGCGATCAGCTTCGCCGGGCCGGGCAAGCGCGATGCCGAACTGGCCGCGGCGATCACGGCGGGCGCGACGCTGAACGTCGAATCGGAGGGCGAGGCGCGCCGCGCGATCGCGATCGGCGAGCAGGCGGGCATCGCGCCGCGGCTGGCGGTGCGGGTCAACCCCGACCTGGAACTGCGCGGATCGGGGATGAAGATGGGCGGGCGCGCATCGCCCTTCGGCGTCGATGCCGAGCGGGTGCCCGCGCTGGTGAAGGCGATCGTCGCGGGCGGCGCGGACTGGCGCGGGTTCCACATCTTCGCCGGTTCGCAGGCGCTGGACGCCGGGGCGCTGGCGGAGACGCAGGCGGCGACGCTGGCGCTGGCGGCGCGGCTGGCGGAGGACAGCGGACACGCGCCGCCGCTGGTCAATCTGGGCGGCGGGTTCGGCGTGCCGTATTTTTCCGGTGACACGGCGGTGGACGTCGAGCGGATCGGCGCCGCGCTGGCCGAGCGGCTGGCAGCGCGCGCTGACGTGTTGGCGGGCAGCGCCTTCGCGATCGAGCTGGGGCGATGGCTGGTCGCGGAGGCGGGCGTGTACCTGACGCGCGTCGTCGACCGGAAGGAGAGCCGCGGGGAGACCTTCCTGGTGGTCGACGGCGGACTGCACCACCAGCTGGCGGCGAGCGGGAATTTCGGGACGGTGGTGCGCCGCAACTATCCGCTGGCGGTCGCCGGGCGGATGGGCGCCGATGCGGCCGAGGAAGTGTCGGTCGTGGGATGCCTGTGCACGCCGCTGGACCGGCTGGGCGACAAGGTGATGCTGCCGCGCGCTCAGGAGGGCGAGCCGATCGCGGTGTTCCTGGCGGGGGCGTACGGGCTGTCGGCCAGCCCGGCGGGGTTCCTGGGGCACCCCGCGCCGGCGGAGGTGGTGGCGGGTCAGGGTCGCACGCCTCCGCCTGAACCGCGCTAGCGCACCGTGGTAGCGGCGGCGTCGATCTGTGGTCCCCATGGGTCACGGCCCGCGCGGGCGGTGGCGGCGGGGGTGAAGTCCATCAGCTGGTCGGTGGCGGCGGCGTAGCGGGGCCAGGCGGGAAGGCCGGGGCCGTTAGGGTCGCCGCGCTTGGCGAAATTGACCAGATAGGCGCTGATCGTGCGACCCATCGCCTGGTCGCGCGCGGTGGTGGCGGCGCCATATTTGATCGCCTGATTATCGAAGAAGAACGGGATGTCGGTGGCGTGATAGGCGCCGGGCGCCCTCACCGATTCCGGCACATAGGAGAAGCGGTACGCCCATACCGGCGCCCCCGCGCGCGATATCGTGGCGGCGGCGCTGCGGGCGCCCGCGATCATCGGGCCGGTTACGCCGCCGATATCGGCGCTGGTCGCGCCGATCAGCATCGGCACGCGGACGAAGCGGCCGGCGGCATAAGCGGCGCCGCTGTCGACCACCACCTTTCCGTCCGGGAACGGGCGCGTGATGGTCGGGCGGGGGGTGAGCGCGGCGGCGAGCGTGGCGAGGTTCAGCCCGTCGACGATCCGGTCGGCGGGCAGCGCGCGCAGCCGCGCGAGCGCATCGGGGGCGGCGGGGTCGATCCCCTTGCCGCGCGCGAAGTCCGCGCCCATCGCCTCCACATCGGACAGGCGCACGGGCATCGCCTGCGCGTCGCCGCCCGACATCACCACCGCCTTGCGGAACAATCCGCGCGCCAGCGGGGCGGTGACGAGCGTGTGGACCGACATGCCGCCCGCGCTTTCGCCGACGATCGTGACATTGCCCGGATCGCCGCCGAACGCCGCGGCGTTGCGCCGCACCCAGCGCAGCGCCGCAATCTGGTCCATGGTCAGATAATTGGCGATGAGGCCGTGATCGGCATCGGCGCGCGTCAGCTGCGGCAGCGCGAAGGTGCCGAGGCGCCCCAGCCGATAGTTGAAGCTGACCACCATCACCCCCTGCCGCGCGAGGTTCGCGCCGGCATAGGTCGGCGGGGAGGCACCGCCG